>SKMI01000180.1 GCA_007121115.1 Paracoccaceae bacterium
AGAAACAGGCCGGGCAATTCCTCGGAAACATTGTGCGGGCGGAACCACGCGCTTTGCAGGATGCGCGGCTCTATGGAGAACCCCGCGCCCAGAGGGGACAGGTAGCGGTCCCGAAAGGTCTCGGGCGTAAAGACCAGGCTCTCGGTCACGCGCTCGGACAGGCCCGGCAGCAGGCGGTCTTCCAGCATTTTCAGCATCTTGGCGCGATAGGGCTCTGCCTCTGTCGTCCAATCGACGCCGTTGTCATGCCCCAGATGCGGCACCGGCGAGAGCACATAGAACGTGTCATCGCCATCGGGTGCCACCGATGGATCGGTGACCGAGGGGCGGTGCACATATAGGCTCATGTCATCGGCCAGCTTGCCTCGGATGAAGATATCCTTGATGTGATCACGATAGCGCGGGCCGACGACGATGGAGTGGTGCCCCACCTCCTGCCACATCCCGCGCGTGCCGCGCGTTCCGAAGTACCAGACGTAAAGCCCCATGGACCAGCGCGTGCGTCTCAGCTTCGCATCGCTCCAGCGCTTCTTGCCGCGGTTGCGCAAAAGCCGCGTGTAGGTATGCCCCGCATCGGCGTTGGACACCACGATATCGGCGGCCAGCTCCGTCCCGTCCGCCAACCGCACACCCGCGGCGCGGCCGCCCTTGACCGTGATCTCGTCCACCTCGACGCCGAGGCGCAGGTCGCCGCCCTGATCCTTGATCACATCCGCCATCGCCTGCGCGATCGCCTGCACGCCGCCCATGGCGTAATGGACGCCGAACGCCTTTTCCAGGTGGCTGACCAGCGCATACATGGAGGTCACTCGGAACGGATCGCCGCCGATGAACAGCGGGTGGAAGGAAAACGCGAACCGCAGCCGCTCATCGCGGAACCGCTTCGCGGCATGGGCATAGACCGAGCGGTCCGCCCGCAGCCAGGCGAAGGTGGGCAGCACCTTGATCAGGTCCCACAGCTTGTTCATGGGGCGGCGGCCCAGATCCTCGTAGCCGAACCAGTAGCGGGTTTCAGCATCGGCCAGGAACTTGCGATACCCCTTCAGGTCGCCGGGCGAGAGCCGTGCCACCTCAGCCTCCATCGCTTGCGCATCGTCGCGCATGGTGAAGCGCGACCCATCCGGCCAGCGGATCTCGTAGAAGGGCTCCATGGGTTTCAGCGTCACATCGCGGTCGAAATCGCGCCCGCAGGCGGCCCAGAGGTCGCGCAACCCCTGCGGCACGGTAACGATTGTAGGACCCAGATCGAAGCGATGGCCGCCTTGCGTGATCGACGAGCCGCGCCCGCCGGGGCGGTCCAGCTTGTCCAGCACGGTGACGGCATAGCCCTTCGCGCCCAGCCGCATGGCCGAGGCCAGCCCGCCCAGACCGGCGCCGATGACGATGGCGCGCGACGCGCCTCGCGATTCGTTCATTCTGGTTCCCTTCGTTTGATCCCATGAAACCCGGCCTGGCGCTGACTGTCAATTAAAACTTACACTCGTCGCTTTACTCTGTCCAGAAGATGTGACAACCTGACTTGACACTGGGGCCGCTCGGGAATCGCCATGCAATCCGTCACGCTCAGCCTCTACCGCTTTGACCGCGTGCCTGCGCGGCTGTGGGTGCTGGGCCAGATGGGGGCCGCGCGCTTCGCCCTGCCGAAGGTCCCGGGACTGCGCTTCTGGAAGCTCTGCGGCTCCGGCACGGGCGAAGGCTTCACGCCCCGCCCCAATTGGAGCACATGGGCGATCCTGGGCGTCTGGGAGGACGCGGCCACATCGCTGGAGGGGCTGGGCCAGTCGCCCTTCATCCGCTGGAGTGCCCGCGCCGATGAAAGCGCGACACTGTTCCTCGAGCCGTTTTCCGCCCGCGGCCACTGGTCCGGCGCGCGCCCCTTCGCGCCCGAAGGGACCGCCGACGGCCCCATCGCCGCCATGACCCGCGCCACCGTCAAGCCCGCCCGCGCGCTGCGCTTCTGGGGCCGGGTGCCGGATATCTCGGCGCGCATCGGCACTGATCCCAACGTGATGTTCAAGATCGGCATCGGCGAAGTGCCGCTGCTCCATCAGGTCACCTTTTCCATCTGGCCCGATCAGGCCAGCATGGACGCCTTCGCCCGCCGGGGCGCCCACGCCGACGCCATCCGTGCCGTGCGCGAGCAGGGCTGGTTCAACGAAGAACTTTATGCCCGGTTCCGTATCAAGGGAACCATGGGCACCTGGCAGGGCCGCGACCCCCTGGCCCGCAACCCCCAGAAGGAGGCCGCATGACGCCCTTCCCCTTTGCCGCCATCGTCGGACAGGACGAGATGAAGACCGCCATGGTGCTGACCGCCATCGATCCGCGCATCGGCGGCGTGCTGGTCTTCGGCGACCGCGGCACCGGCAAATCCACCGCCGTGCGCGCGCTGGCCGCCCTCCTGCCGCCAATCGAGGCTGTCGCAGGCTGCCCCTGCAACTCCGCCCGCCCCGAGGACTGCCCGGACTGGGCCGATGTGACCGATCAGACTATTGCCACCCGCCCCACGCCGGTGGTGGACCTGCCGCTTGGCGTGACCGAGGATCGCGTCACCGGCGCGCTGGACATCGAACGCGCGCTGACCCGCGGCGAAAAGGCGTTCGAGGCCGGGCTGCTGGCCCGCGCCAACCGCGGCTACCTCTATATCGACGAGGTGAACCTGCTCGAGGATCACATCGTCGATCTGCTGCTGGACGTGGCGCAATCGGGCGAAAACGTGGTGGAGCGCGAAGGCATGTCCATCCGCCACCCGGCGCGCTTCGTCCTCGTCGGCTCCGGCAACCCCGAGGAGGGCGAACTGCGCCCGCAGCTTCTGGACCGCTTCGGCCTGTCGGTCGAGGTGAAAAGCCCCGATGACATCGACACGCGGGTCGAGGTGATCCGCCGCCGCGACGCGTATGAAAACGACCACGCCGGTTTCATGGCCGAGTGGGAACCGCAGGACGCCGCCCTGCGTGACCGTATCCTGACCGCCCGCGCGGCGCTCCCGGATGTGCGCGCCTCCAACGTGGCGCTTCATGACTGCGCCTCGGTCTGCCTCGCGCTCGGTTCGGACGGGTTGCGGGGCGAACTCACGCTCCTGCGCACCGCTCGCGCTCTAGCCGCCTTTGAGGGCGCCGACGAGGTCACCCGCGCCCATATCCGCGAGGCCGCCCCCATGGCGCTGCGCCACCGCCTGCGCCGCGACCCGCTGGACGATGCCGGATCCTCGGCCCGCGTCGCCCGCCAACTGGCCGAGGTCCTTCCGTGACCCCCGCTTCCTTCATCTTGCCTCAGATACCCCGGGGGGTGAGGCGCGCCAGCGCGGAGGGGGGCAGCGCCCCCCTCCGCCGCCAGCCGCAAGCACCGTCCGCATGACCCCCTTCGACGAAACCGCCGAACCGCCGGGCCGCCCGCCTGCGCCCGGCACCGACCCCTGGGCGCAGGTCGGCCTCGCGCTGACGCTTTTCGCCATCGACCCGGCGGGCCTGCGCGGGCTCTGGCTGCGCGCCCGCACCGGGCCGGTGCGCGACCGGGTTCTGGCGGCGCTTGCGCCACTTGCCCCGCGCAAGCTGCACCCCGGCGTGAGTGACGAGGCGCTGACGGGTGGCATGGACCTCAGCGCCACGCTCGCCACCGGCGCGCTGCACCGCCATGCTGGGCTCCTGGAGCACCCGGGGCCGCTGACCCTGACCATGGCCGAACGCTGCCCGCCGGGCCTCGCCGCCCGGCTGGGACAGGCGCTCGACAGTCGCGCGCCCCTCAGCCTGATCGCCCTCGATGAAGCCGCCGAGGAGGGCGAGGGCCTGCCTTCCGCACTCTCCGACCGCCTCGGCCTGTTTCTGGAGCTTGACAGACTGAGCCTTGGCGACAGCGCCGAGATCACCCTGCCGAAGGCCGCCATTGCTACCGCGCAGGCGCGGCTCAGCCACGTGGACACCGGCGCGGCGCTTGTCCGGCTCACCCGTGTCTCTGCCGAACTCGGGATCGACAGCCTGCGCGCACCGCTGCTGGCGCTGGCCGCCGCCCGCGCCCATGCCGCCTGGCGCGGCGCTGACGCGGTGGCGGAGACCGACCTCGAAACCGCCGTGGCGCTGACGCTCGCCCACCGCGCCACCCGCCTCCCCGAGGACGCTCCACCGCCCGAAGACAGCGCCCCCGAGGACCCGCCCGCCGACCCGCAGGAGCAGGACAGCGACCGCGACCAGAGCCTCCCCGACGTGCCCGACGAGATGCTGATCGACGCCGCCCGCGCCGCGCTCCCCCCCGGTCTGCTGGCGCAGCTTCAGGCCGCGCGCGTGGCCCGCTCCACGCAGGGGCATTCGGGGGCGGGCAGCAAGCGCAAGTCCCTGCGGCGCGGGCGGCCCATGCCCTCGCGCGCGGGCAAGCCGGGGGCAGGCGCGCGGGTAGATGTCATCGCCACCCTGCGCCAGGCCGCGCCCTGGCAGAAGATGCGCCGTGACCTGATGCCGGGGCGCGCGGCCGACCGGCTGCTGCTGATGCCCGCCGATATCCGCATCCGCCGCTATCAGGACCAGACCGACCGGGTGCTGATCTTCGTCGTCGATGCCTCGGGCTCGGCGGCGCTTGCCCGGCTGGCCGAGGCCAAGGGCGCGGTGGAACTGATGCTGGCCG
>SKMI01000144.1 GCA_007121115.1 Paracoccaceae bacterium
CCGTGCGCGGCGGGCGCCAGCAGGGGCGCAAGACTCTCGAGGCTCAGTCGCAACAATCGGTCCCAGGGTCGCAGACCGCGGCGGGTCCGGCGGAATGGCGACCCCGGCAGGATTCGAACCTGCGACCTGCCCCTTAGGAGGGGGCCGCTCTATCCAGCTGAGCTACGGAGCCGTGGCCTTGCCATAGCGAATGCGGGCCGCGTTGTCACGCGGGACGGTGCCCACCGGACCCGCGCCCGGCCAAGCCCCTTGGCGCGGGGTCATATCGCGGGTATTGAAAGCGTGGGAGCCGAACCAAGCCCGGAAAGCGCCATTGTCCAGCACCCCGACCCAAAGCCCGCGCCGCCCGCTCACCCTGCGCGATGTCTCGGATGCCTGCGGTGTCAGCGAGATGACCGTCAGCCGGGTGCTGCGCAACCGCAGCGACGTGTCGCCCGCCACCCGCGAGAAGGTGCTGGCCACGGCCAAGGCGCTTGGCTACGTGCCCAACAAGATCGCCGGCGCGCTGGCCAGCCAGCGGGTCAATCTGGTCACCGTCATCATCCCGTCGCTGGCGAACATGGTCTTCCCCGAGGTGCTGGGCGGCATTTCCGATGCGCTGGACGGAACCGGGTTGCAGCCTGTGTTCGGCGTGACCGACTATCTGGCCGAGCGCGAGGAGAACGTGCTCTACGAGATGCTGTCCTGGCGGCCCACCGGCGTGATCATGGCCGGGCTGGAACACAGCGACGCCTCGCGCGCCATGCTGGAAAATTCCGGGATCCCGGTGGTCGAGATCATGGACGTGGACGGCGAGGCCATCGACTCGATGGTGGGGATCTCGCACCGCCGCGCCGGGCGGGAGATGGCGCGCGCGATCCTTGATGCGGGCTACCGCAAGATCGGCTTTCTGGGCACCAAGATGCCGGACGATCACCGCGCCCGCAAACGCTTCGAGGGCTTCACCGAGGCGCTGCACGCGGCCGGGCTGGAGATCACGGACACCGAGCATTACGGCGGCGGCTCGGCGCTCCTGAAGGGGCGGCAGATGACGGAAACCATCCTCAAGCGCAGCCCCGATCTGGATTTTCTGTATTACTCCAATGATATGATCGGCGCGGGCGGGCTTCTGTGGTGTCTGGACCAAGGGATCGACGTGCCCGGCACGCTCGGGCTCGCAGGGTTCAACGGGCTGGAAATCCTCGACGGCATGCCGATCCGGCTCGCCACCATGGACGCCTGCCGGCGCGAAATCGGCGAACGCGCGGCGCGGATCGTCGCGGGCATGGGCGATGAAGGCGAGATCGGCGGCGCACGGGTGGAACTGACCCCGCGGCTGGACCTGGGCGATACGATCCGGCGCAACACGGGCTGAGCGCCGCCTGCGGCGCCACGGCTGATTGACGCTCCGGCGACGCCGATCTATGCACATGTGAAATTTCCTTGCCCTAACGGACTTCCCATGCCCGCCGACACGCTTCCGAACCTCGGCCACGGACGGCCCTACGTGGCCATCCCCGGCCCCTCGGTGATCCCCGACCGAGTGCTGGGCGCCATGCACCGCGCTTCGCCCAACATCTACGAAGGCGCGCTGCCCGCGATGATGCCCGACCTGACGCGCGACCTGCGTGCGGCGGCCTGCACCACGCAGCATGTGGCGATCTATGTCTCCAACGGCCATGGCGCGTGGGAAGCGGCGCTTGCCAATACCTGCGCGCCGGGCGACCGGGTGCTCTCGCTGGCCACGGGCCGGTTCGGCCACGGCTGGGCCGAAATGGCGCGCGGGCTGGGGCTGGAGGTGACGCAATGCGACTTCGGCCGCAGCAGCCCGGTGGACCCGCAGGCAGTCGAGGATGCGTTGCGCGCTGACACCCACCATCGCATCCGCGCCGTGCTGGCCACCCATGTGGACACCGCCAGCACCGTGCGCAACGACATTCCCGCCATCCGCGCCGCCATGGACGCCGCCGGACACCCGGCGCTCCTTCTGGTCGATGCCATCGCCTCGCTGGGTTGCGAGCCGCTGCGCATGGATGACTGGGGCGTGGATATCGTGGTGGCGGCCAGCCAGAAGGGGCTTATGACCCCGCCGGGGCTGGGCTTTGTCTGGGCCAGCGACAAGGCGCTGGCGGCGTCGCGGAAGCTGAAGGGCCGCAGCCCCTACTGGACCTGGGACAACCGGATCGCGCCCGAGTTCTTCTACCAATACTTCGGCGGCACCGCCCCAACGCATCACCTTTACGGGCTGCGCGCCGCACTCGACATGCTGATCCACGAAGAAGGGATCGCGGCCGCCTGGACCCGCCACCGACGCCTCGCGCAAGCGGTCTGGGCCGCCGCCGAGGCCTGGGGGAATGGCGGCGCCATGGCGCTGAACATCGCAGACCCCGCACAACGCAGCCACGCGGTCACCGCCCTGCGGCTGAACCCGCCCGATGCTTCGCGCCTGCGTCACTGGACCGAGACCCAGGCCGGGGTGACGCTGGGTATCGGGCTCGGGATGGCTGAACCGGGCGATCCCGCCTGGCACGGGTACTTCCGCATCGCCCATATGGGGCATGTGAACGCGCATATGGTGCTTGGCGCGCTCGGCGCCATCGACGCCGGGCTCAAGGCCCTGTCGATCCCCCACGGCCCCGGCGCGCTGGACGCCGCGACAACTGCTCTAATGCAGCTCTGAAAGGCAGGGCTCCCACCGCCCCCCGGCACCGAGTTGGGCCAGACCCGCCTCACCGCCCCCGGACTTCATCTTGCACCAAATACCCAACCCCCGCCCAAAGCACGCACAGTGGAAAAAAGGGGATCTCCCGCCCCCCGCCACCGCCGCGCGGAACGCGCGGCGGCCCGGCCCAACGGGAGGGGGCGGATTTCAATCCGTCCCCGACGGGCGGGAGCGCCCCTTTCCGGATGTGCGTTGCCCACGCGGAGATGCGCAATCCGGGCTGGGTGGATCAGGGGATCAGCCGGGCGATGATCAGGTCGGCGGCCTCTTCCACGCTCAGCGCGGTGGTGTCGATGCGGATCTCGGGACTCTCCGGCGGCTCGTAGGGCGAATCGATCCCGGTGAAGTTCTTCAACTCCCCCGCCCGCGCCTTGGCATAGAGCCCCTTCACGTCGCGCCGCTCCGCCTCTTCCAGCGGCGTGTCGATGAACACCTCGACGAACTCGCCCGGCTGCATCATCGCGCGCACCATCTCGCGCTCGGCCCGGAAGGGCGAGATGAAGGCCGTGATCACGATCAGCCCCGCATCGGTCATCAGCCGCGCCACCTCGCCCACGCGGCGTATGTTTTCCACCCGGTCGGCATCGGTGAAGCCCAGGTCCTTGTTCAGCCCGTGGCGCACATTGTCGCCGTCCAGCAGGAATGTATGCCGGTTCATCCTCGCCAGTTTCTTTTCGACCATGTTGGCAATGGTCGACTTGCCGGACCCCGACAGCCCGGTCATCCACAGCACCGCCGGTTTCTGGTTCTTCATGGCCGCGTGATGATCGCGCCCGATATCCGTGGCCTGCCAGTGGATGTTCTGCGCACGGCGCAGGGCGAAATGGATCATCCCCGCTGCCACGGTGCGGTTGGTCAGCTTGTCGATCAGGATGAACCCGCCCAGATCGCGGCTGTCGGTATAGGGTGCGAAGGGGATGTCCCGGTCGGTGGTGACATTCGCCACGCCGATGGCGTTCAGGTCCAGCGACTTGGCGGCCAGATGCTCCATGGTGTTCACGTTGACCGCGTATTTCGGCGCCGCCACCGTGGCCGAGACCGTCTGCGCCCCGGTTTTCAGCCAATAGGGCCGCCCGGGTATCATCTCGGTCTCGTCCATCCAGACCACCGTGGCCTCGAACTGATCTGCCACCTCCAGCGGCGCCTGCGCCGCGCAGATCACCTGCCCGCGCGAGCAGTCGACCTCGTCCGCGAGTGTCAGCGTCACCGCCTCGCCCGCAACGCCACGCGTGCGGTCGCCGTCGAAACTCACCACCCGTGCCACGGTCGAGGTCCTGCCCGACGGCAACACGCGCACGGCGGTGCCCGGCGCCACCGCGCCGCCGGTGATCGTGCCCGCAAAGCCGCGAAAGGACTGGTCCGGACGATTCACCCATTGCACCGGCATCACGAAGGGCTTTGCCAGATCCGCGGCCTGGTCCACATCGACGGTTTCCAGAAGCTCCATCAGCGCAGGCCCGCCATACCAGACCATGTTGCCGCTCAGCACAGTGATGTTGTCCCCTTCGAGCGCGGACATGGGGATGGGCGTGAAGGACTCGATCCCGATGGAACGGGCAAAACTGCGGTAGTCATCGACGATGGCATCGAACACGCCGTGGTCATAGCCCACCAGGTCCATCTTGTTCACCGCCAGCACGATGTGCCGGATCCCCAGCAGATGCACCAGATAGCTGTGTCGCCGGGTCTGGGTCAGCACGCCGCGGCGCGCATCTACAAGGATCACGGCCAGCTCGGCGGTGGACGCCCCGGTGACCATGTTGCGGGTGTATTGCTCATGCCCCGGCGTGTCGGCGACGATGAACTTGCGCTTTTCGGTGGCAAAGAAGCGATAGGCCACGTCGATGGTGATGCCCTGTTCAC
>SKMI01000199.1 GCA_007121115.1 Paracoccaceae bacterium
CACGATGTCGCGCGTGATGGGTCCGGCGAAGCGCAGCATCACGGTCCCGTCCCCGGCGATCACATAGGTCTCGGGCACGCCGTACAGGCCCCAGTCCAGCGCCATGCGGCCATTGGCGTCGGCACCGATGGCCGCGAAGGGATCGCCCAGTTCATCGAGGAAATCCAGCGCCCGGCCCGGATCGTCGCGGTAGTTCACGCCATAGACCGGCACTTCCTGCGCCAGGTCCTCCAGCAGCGGATGCTCGGCGCGGCAGGGCGCGCACCAGCTGGCCCAGTAGTTCACCAGCTTCACCTCGCCATCGCGCAAGGTCGCGTCATCAAACAGCGTCTTGCCCTCAAGCTCGGTCAGCACCACGGGCGGCGCCGGTTGGCCCTCGCGCGCGGAAGGCAGGCTGTCGCGGTCCTCGCGCAGGTTGCCGAAGTAGAAGAGCGCCGCCAGCGCCAGAAACATCAGCGGCGGCAGCGCCATGAGGGGTTTGAACTTCATCGCTTGCGTTCCTGTCTCTGTTCCACCGCATCCAGTTGCGCCCGCACCGCGCGCGCCCGCAGCCAGTACCAGCCGACGGTCCCCGCCAGCAGCACCAGCGACACGCCATAGGCCGACAGCACCTCGACCGCATAACGTCCCAGATCGGGCATCATGTCATCCGCTCCCGCGCCACCAGCGCCTGCATCCGGCGCGCGCGGATTTCCGTGCGCGTCCCCGCCAGCACCAACGCCACGAAGATCAGCGCGAACCCGGTCATCGATACGTAGAGCGGCGCCTTGTAGGCCCAGTCGACCCGCGTTCCCGGCGCCAGCGACAGCGAGGCCCCCTGATGCAGCCCCTGGGACCAAAAGAACGCCGCGTAGCGCGAAAGCAGGGCGAATACCGTCCCCACCAGGCACAGCACCGCCGTCAGGTCAGCGCCGGTGTCGGGGTCCTCGATCGCCGACCAGAGCGCGATATAGCCCAGGTAGAACAGGAACAGGATCAGGAAGCTGGTCAGCCGCGGGTCCCAGGCCCACCAGGTCCCCCACATGGGCTGGCCCCAGACCGCCCCGGTAAAGAGCGCGATCATCGTCATCACCATGCCCACCGGCGCCGCCGCCTTCGCCGCCAGCGCGCTGACGTGATGCCGCCGCACCACCCAGATGAGCGAGGCCACCAGCATCATGATCCACGCATTGATCGCCATCAGCGCCGAAGGCACATGCAGGAATATGATCTTGACCGTCGACCCCTGCCGAAAGTCATCGGGGGTGAAGAAGAATCCCCAGATCAGCCCCGTGGCCGTGACCACCAGCGCCGCAGCCGCAACGACCGGCAGCAGCCAGTCGGTGGTGCGCATGAAGCGGCGCGGATTGGCGTATTCCCAGAAGCTTGACATCGCTTGATCACCTATCGATCGGGGGTGAGGCGCTCAATTGAAAGCGTTGGCGCTCACCGAAGGTTTATCCGGATCACGGCGGCCGAGGCGAAGGGCAGGATCGCCACCGACCCCGCCGTGATCCCGGCCAGCAACAAAAGCGCTGTCTGCACCGGCAGCCCCGCCGCGCCGCGCGTCACCACCTCGGCCCCGAAGACCAGCGTGGGGATGTAGAGCGGCAGCACCAGCAGGGACAGCAGCAGCCCGCCGCGTTTCAGCCCCACGGTCAGCGCCGCCCCGAAAGTGCCGATCACCGACAGCGCCGGCGTGCCTAGCAGGAGCGAGAGCACCAGCCAGCCGAACGCCTCTCCCGGCAGGTTCAGCAGCACGCCCAGCAGGGGCGCGGCCAGCACCAGCGGCAGGCCCGTGGTGATCCAGTGCGCCAAGGCCTTGATGCTGACCACCCCCTCCAGCGGGATCGGCGCCGTCGCCAGCAGATCGAGCGAGCCGTCTTCCCAGTCCAGCGCGAAAATGCGGTCCAGCGACAAGAGGCACGCCAGCAACGCCCCCACCCACAGCACGCCGGGCGCGATGGCCGCCAGCACCGCCGGTTCCGGCCCCACCCCCAGCGGCACCAGCACGGCGAGGATCAGGAAGAACGCCAGCCCCAGTCCGAAGCCCCCGCCCGCGCGGATCGCCAGCCGCAGGTCACGGGTCAGCAGCGCGATCACAGGAAGGCCTCGTCAAACCCGTCGCCTTGCCCCGGCGCGGGGGCGCGCGCCTTGAAGGGCGTCAGGTCCAGCATCTGCGCCTCGGGCAGGCCAAGGTCGATATGAGTGGCGATCAGCGCGAGTCCCCCCGCCGCCAGATGCGCGCGCACCACATCGGCAAACAGCGCGACCGAGGCCGCGTCCAGCGACACCGTGGGCTCGTCCAGCATCCACACCGGCCGCCCCGTGACCAGAAGCCGCGCCAGCCCCAGCCGCCGCTTCTGCCCGGCGGAGAGGTTCAGCGCCGCGCGGTCGGCCAGATCGCGCAGGTTCATGCGCGCCATGGCCCCTTCCACATCGCCGCCGCCATAGATCGCGGCCCAGAACGCCAGGTTTTCGCGCACGCTGAGCGTGGCCTTCAGCCCGTCGGCATGGGCGGCGTAGGCGATGGCATCGGGGGGCAGATCGACCGACCCCGCCAGCGGCGGCTGCAACCCGGCCAGCGTACGCAGAAGCGTGGTCTTGCCGCTGCCGTTCGGCCCGCGCAGGATCAGCGCCTGCCCCGCCGTCAGGTGCAGCGACAGCGCCTCCAGCAGCGGCACGCCGCCCCGGGCGACGGCCAGATTATCGACTCGGATCTCCACGGGCGCTGGCTTAGCGGGTTTTCGTGGGCGCGGGAAGCGGCAGCGCTCGCGGCGCTTGACCGCACGGTTTGTTGCGACTAATTCTCATTTGCATGAACACCAAGCGGAGAGACCCCATGCGATATACCATCCTCGCCTCAGCCTTCGCGCTGACCTTGGCCACCCCCGCCGCCTCTGAATCCCCACCCCTGCCCGTCCTCGCCACCGTCGGCATGATCGCCGATGTGGCCGAAAACGTGGCCGGAGACTGCGTGGCGGTCGAAACCCTGATCGGCCCCGGCGTGGACCCGCATGATTACAGCGCCACGCCCTCGGACGTGCGGCGGTTGGAGGCGGCAGAGCTGGTCTTCTACGTCCACCCGGCGCTGGAGGAACAACTCGCCCGCGTGCTGGAGCGCTTCGGCGCCCGCGTGCCTACTGTGGGCGTGCTGGAAGCCGCGCTGGACGCGGGCGCGCTGCTCGATGACCCCGACGCACCCGGCACCGTGGACCCGCATATCTGGATGGACGTGGCGCGCTGGGCGCGAATCGCCCCGGTCATCGCCGAGGCCGTGGCCGACCAGCGCCCGGACTGCGCCGAGGCGATGGAGCCGCGGCTCGCGGCCTACACCGCGCAACTCGATGCGCTGCACGGCTGGGTGGCCGAGGCCATTGCCACGATCCCCGAAGGCCAGCGCCTGCTGGTCACCGCGCATGATGCCTTCGAATACTATGCCGATGCCTACGGGATGGAGGCGTCCGAGGCGATCGAGGGCATCTCCAGCGCCTCGGAAGCCGCCATCGCCGATATCCGCGAAGTCGCCGATTTCGTGGTGGACCGCGGCGTCGGCGCTGTCTTCGTGGAAACCACCATCAGCCCCCGCACCATCGAGGCGCTGGTGGCCGAGGTGCGCGCGCGCGGCCATGACGTGGTGATCGGCGGCGAGCTGTTCTCGGACGCCATGGGCGATCCGGGCACGCCGGGCGGCACCTACATCGGAATGATCGCCGCCAACACCGCCACCATCACCCGCGCGCTCGGCGGTGCCCTGCCACCCCTGCCCGAGGCGCTGGCGGGTCTGCCGGAACTGGCAGGGCACACGGACTGAGCCATATCCGCCCTTGCGGGCAGACGCGTTTCCCCGCAGCCTGCCCGCACGCGACCCCGGAGCGGAAGCCCCATGACCGACACCCCCGACGCCCCCCTGCACGAGCCGCAATTCGCGCTTCATGTCGAGGATCTGACCGTCACCTATGGCGATATCCCGGCGCTGTGGGACATTGACATCGACATTCCCCCCGGGGTCATGGCGGCGGTGGTGGGACCGAACGGGTCGGGCAAATCGACGCTCCTGAAGGCCGTGCTGGGGCTGGTGCGCCCGGTCGCCGGGCATGTGCGGCTGTTCGGGCGGCCCATGCGGGCGATGCGCGGGCGCGTGGCCTATGTCCCGCAACGCTCGGCGGTTGACTGGGATTTCCCCGCCTCGGCGCTGGATGTGGTGCTGATGGGGATGTACCGGCAGATCGGCTGGTTGCGCCGCCCCGGGGCTGTGCATTGCACTCGCGCAACGGAAGCGCTGCGGCAGGTCGGGCTGGAGGATTACGCCACCCGCCAGATCAGCCAGCTTTCCGGCGGCCAGCAGCAGCGCGTCTTCATCGCCCGCGCACTGGTGCAGGAGGCGGACATCCTGATGCTGGACGAACCCATGGCCGGGGTCGACGCCACCACCGAAGCCGTGATCATCGACCTTCTGCGGGACCTGCAGGCGCAGGGGCGCACGGTGATCGTGGTCCATCATGACCTGACCACGCTGCGGCGGTATTTCGACTGGCTGGTGATGCTCAACCGCCGGGTGGTGGCGCAGGGGCCGGTGGCGCAGGTCTACACCGCCGAGAACCTGCGCCGCGCCTATGGCGGACAGCTTGCGGTGATCGAGGCGGCCGATATCGCCGAGACCCCCGCGCCATGAGCGCGCTCTGGGACCTTCTGCAAAGCGATATCGTCCGCACCGTGATGCTGGGCGCGGCAACCCTAGGCGGCCTGAGCGGGATGCTCGGCGCCTTCGCGGTGCTGCGCAAGCAGAGCCTGCTGGGCGACACGCTCAGCCACGCCGCCCTGCCCGGTGTCTGCATCGGCTTTCTGGTCGCGGGCAGCCGCGATCTGGGTGCGATCCTGCTGGGCGCCTTCGCCTCGGGCGCGCTGGCGGCCCTGTCGGTGCTGGCCATCGGGCGACTGACGCGGCTGAAGACCGATGCCGCGCTGGGTGTGGTGCTCAGCGTCTTCTTCGCCGTGGGCGTGGTGCTGCTGACCGTGGCGCAGGGGCGCGGGGGCGCGGCGCAGGCAGGGTTGTCGACCTTCCTATTCGGACAGGCGGCGGCGATCCTGCGCTCCGATCTGTGGATCATGGGCGGCGCGGCGCTGGCCGCACTGGTGCTGGTGCTGGCGCTGTGGAAGGAGTTCAAGCTGGTCAGCTTCGACCCGGACGCGGCGGCGGCGCAGGGCCTGCCGGTGACGGTGATCGAGGCCACGATGACCGTCATGGTCGCTATCGCCATCGTGGTGGGGCTGCAACTGGTGGGCGTGATCCTGATGGTAGCGCTGCTGATTGCCCCGGCGGCAGCGGCGCGGCAATGGACCGGCTCGCTCGGCGCGATGGTGGCCCTCTCGGCGGGGTTCGGCGCGGTGGCGGGGGTGACCGGCGCGCTGGTCAGCGCCACCGCGCGGGGGCTCAGCACCGGGCCGGTGGTGGTTCTGGTGGCCAGCGGGATCGTGCTCGTTTCGCTCCTGCTGGCGCCGCGCCGGGGGCTTGTGGCGCAGGCGCTGCGGCGCCGTGCCATGCTGCGCCAGCAGGGAGACGAAAGACTCTTGCTGACCGTGCAGGCGCTGGCGCAGCATCACGCGGATCGCGATTTCCCCGCCGAACAGGGGATGCTGGACGCCTGGCACCGCGGCCCCACCGGCGCGGCCCTGCGCAGGTTGCAGGTGCAGGGGCTGCTGGACCCGGCGCGCCACCCGCCCGAGACCACGCCCCACTGGCGCCTGACAAAGGCTGGCCACGCCGAAGCCGACCGCCTGAGCGAGCGTGACCCATGATGGTGGCCCTGTTCGAAAACATCACCGCCATGATCGTGCTGACCGGCGTGCTGGTGGCACTGGCCGCCGCGCTGCCGGGCACGTTTCTGGTATTGCGCGGCTCGGCCATGCTGACGGACGCGATCAGCCACGCCATCGTGCTGGGCATCGTGCTGGTGTTCCTGGCGACCGGCGCGCTGTCCGGGCCGGTGCAACTGGCGGGCGCGGCGCTGGCCGGGCTGGCCACCGTGGCGCTTTCGGAACTGCTGGCGCGCACGCGGCTGGTGGCCATGGACGCGGCCATCGGGCTGGTGTTCCCGGCGCTCTTTGCGCTGGGCGTGCTGCTGATCAACCTTTTCGCCCGCGATGTGCATCTGGACGAACACACGGTGCTGCTGGGCGAGATCGGCTTTGTCTGGCTGGACACCCGCCCGGTGGCGGGGGCCGAAGTGCCGCTCGCGGTGCTGTCGCTCGCCGCCGTTCTGACGCTGAACGCAGGCTTCGTGGCGCTGTTCTGGAAGGAGCTGAAACTCGCCGTCTTCGACCCGGCGCTGGCGGCGGCGCTGGGGTTTGCACCCGCGCTGGTGATCGGCGCGCTGCTGACGCTGACCTCGGTCACGGCGGTGGCGGCCTTCGATGCGGTGGGGGCCATCCTGTTCATCGCCTTTGTGATCGTGCCGCCTGCAACGGCGGCGCTGCTGACCCGGCGGCTGGGGCGGATGCTGGCGCTGGCGATGGCGGTGGGGGTGGGCTCGGCGCTCTCGGGCTACGCGCTGGCGCTGCGCTGGGACGTGTCCATCGGCGGGATGATGGCGGCCATGACCGGGGCGTTTTTCCTCGCCGCACTTGTCTTCGCCCCGGAACAGGGCATGCTGGCGCAAGCGCTGGGACGCCGCAGTGCCCGAGCCGACCGCGACGCGGCGGCCCTGGTGGTGCATCTGGCGCAGAACGCCAAGGCGGGCGCGGCGGATACGCTGGACGCGCTGGTCTCGAACCTGCGCTGGCCCGAGCCGCGCGCCCGCGCGGCGGTGCTGCGGGCGCTGGATCGCGGGCTGGTGCAGCGCGCCGACGCGCATCTGCGCCTGACCGACAAGGGCGCGGCCACCGCGCGGCAACTGGCGCAGCGCTGAAGAACGCGCCATCGGGATGCTGCAACTTCTGCGTCCGCTCACCGTCCGGCGCGCTGGCGCCGGACAGCGCCCCCGAAGTGCCATGGGTGGGTGGCGGGGCGCTGAGGGGGCGCTTCCTGCACCGCGTCAAGCGTGATCATCCGACACCCGCCGGGTCCCTGCCGCCAGCCGCGCCAGCACCGCAGCGCGCCCGGTGCTGCGCGCCGCCACCGCCCGCGCGGCCATCGTTGCCGCCCGTTCGCGCGCCAGTTCCCCGTTCAACGCCTTGCGCTGCCCTTCGGCCCACTGGCGGTGGCTCTGCTGTGCGGCCCAGAGCGCCGGGTCCGGCGGCAACGGAGCGGCGGCGCCGGCGCGCAAGGCGGCCAGCCGTCCTTCGGTTTCGGCCTGCGCCTGCACATGTTTCGCCAGCCGCGCCAGATGGGCATCGCGCTTCAGCGCGGCCAGTTCCGCCATCCGCGCCAGCCGTTGCCGCTCCTGCGCGCGGCTCATGGCCGGAAGCGCCCCTTCGCCTTGGTGCGCATGGCCTCGGCGAAGCGTATGGCGGCGGCGACCGCGGCGTAATGCTCGGGCGCGATCTCGGCGCCCAGATCGACGGTGGCGTGGAGCGCGCGGGCGGTGGGCGGGTCGGGGTGGATCGGCACCCCGGCCTCGGCCGCGCGTTCGCGGATGCGGGCGGCGATCTCGTCCACTCCCTTGGCCACGCAGACCGGAGCCCCCGGCGCGCCACGGTCCCATTTCAGCGCCACGGCGTAATGGCTGGGGTTGGTGATCACCACATCGGCCTGCGGGACCTTGGCGAGCATCTGGTTGGTGGCGATCTCGGTGGCGCGCTGGCGGCGCTGCTGGCGGGCCTGCGGGTCGCCCTCGGACTGCTTGATCTCATCGCGCATTTCCTTGTGGCTCATGCGGTTGCGGCGCATGTGCTCGGCCCGCTGCCAGAAGAAATCGATCCCCCCGATCACCACCATGATGACAAAGACCAGCCCCAGGAAGGCCACCCCCATCAACAGCATCTCACGCACCCCCGCACCGGGGGCCAGCAGCACCAGCCCGACGATGGTTTCGATCTGGGCCATGATGAACACCCAGAGCAGCACCGAGATCACCGCCAGCTTGACAAAGCTCTTGGCGAATTCGAACAGACCGTTGCGGCCGTACTTGTTCTTGGCGTTGGCAATCGGCGAGATGCGCGAGAGCTTTGGCTTCAGCTTCGAGGGCGCAAAGACAACCGCCCGCTGCGCGATCAGCGACATCCAGACCAGCGCCATGGGCAGCAGGAACAACGGCAGGAGTGGCACCACCACCGCCGCCATCAGCCCGCCCACCGGCGCACGCGCCTGCGCCGCCGTCAACGCCGCCAGCGCGGGGGCCTGATCCAGCAGTACCGCCATTGCGCGGGCGGGCTGGCCCAGCGCCCAGCCGCCAGCCGCCAGCGCCACCAGCGCCAGCGCGCCAAAGGCCGCGGCGGTGTTGAGGTCGGTGGACCGCGGCACCTCGCCCTTGCGGCGCTGGTCATCAAGCTTGCGCTGGGTGGGCTCGAATTCCTTTTCGCCGGACTGGTTTTCCTCGCTCATGGCGGAGCCCTCATGGCGCCGTTGGGTCGGCCAGGAAGCCGTGGAAGGCGTCCAGCCAGACCGTCAGCATCAGGGGCGCGGCCAGCATCAAGACCGCAAGCCCGGCGAAGGTGATCGCCGGCGCACCGACAAAGGCCACCATCAGTTGCGGCATCGCCTTGTTGATCGCGCCAAGCGTGACGTTGTACAGGAGCGCGATCACCACGAAGGGCAGCGCCAGCCGGAAGGCCAGGGTGAAGCTCTGCGCGACGCGCGCAACACCCCATTCCGCCGCCATCCCGTTCGACACCGCCTGCCCCGGCGGCAGCATGGCGTAGGACAGGATCATCAGTTCGGCCAGCCGCACGTGCAGCCCGAAGATCAGCGCCAGCGCCAACCCGCCCATCACCAGCACCTGCGCGATGGCCGGTTGCGGGTCCACATTCGCGCCGCCGAAGAACTGCGCCAGGGATGTCGCCTGCGCCGCCATGGTCCCCGCGGTCTGCAACGCCATGACAAACAGCCGCAACCCGATGCCCAGCATCAGCCCGATCGCCGCCTCACCCGCGATCAGCCCGGCCAGCGCGAGCGGGGTTTCCGGGACGGGCGGCAGCGCGGGCGCAACGGCGGGTGCCACCACGAGCGTGAAGGCCATGGCTACGGCCAGGCGCACGCGCAGGGGCACGATCATTTCACCGAACGCGGGCAGCAGCGCCGCCATGGCGCCGATGCGCAGGAATACCAGCACCGCGGCCGTGGCCCAGGGCGCGGCCTCGGCGGCCAGTTCCTCCAGTGCGGCCAGAAGCTCCGGGCTCATGCCGCCACCGGCCCTGAACGCGACGGGCGGAGTCCCGATCTTTCGGACCCGTTCGACACCCCGGGCATGACGCGACCGCGTCTGCGGAAACGCGCTGCCGCAGCCGGATGCACGGGCAGGGAGGGTCGCGCGACCAGCGCCTGCGGGCTCATGCCGCCACCGTGCCCAGCAGCGCCGGGCGCGCGTCGGTGCCGATCTCCTCGAAGGCCAGCACCGGCGCGCGCAGGCCGCGCGCGGCCATGACCGTGCGCAGGAACCGCCGCCGCAGCGCGGGCGTGACCAGTGCCGGGGCATCGCCGGAGGCGGTGGCCGCGGACAGCGCCTCGGCGAGGTTTCCGGCCAGCCGGGTGAAGGCATCGGGCGGCAGCGCCACATCGACCTCGCCCCGGTCGCCTTGCACCTGATAGGTGGCGAACATGTCCTCCCACTCGGGCGCCAGTTGCACGAGTGGCAGGGTCCCGTCGGCGCGCTTCATCCCCGCGACAAGCTGGAAGCCCAGCCGCTGGCGGACGTGTTCGCAGACCGCTTCGGGGGACATCCGGCCGCCGCGCATCTCGGCGATGGCTTCCAGGATCAGCGGCAGATTGCGGATCGACACGCGCTCCTCCAGCAGCAGCCGCAGGACCGACAGCAGCAGGTCCATGGGAACCTTTTCCGGTATGAGGTCATCGAGCAGGCGTTGGTTGGCCTCGGCCCGGTCGGGGTCACTCAGCCGGGTGAGTTCCCGCAAGGTCCGGTTCAGGCCCTTGAGCGTCAGCAGCCGTGCCATGTTGGTCTTCAGCACCTCCAGCAGATGGGTGGCCAGCACCTCGGCCGGGCTGACCACGGTGGCGCCGGATAGCGCCGCCGATTCGCGCGCGGGCTGCGGCACCCAGCGGGCGGGGGCGCCATAGACCGGTTCGGCGACGTCGACGCCGGGCGGGGTGTCGCCCTCGGCATCGGACAACAGCGCCAGCACATGGTCCGGGTAAAGCCGGTCCATCGCCTGTTCGACCCCGTGGATCAGCACCCGGTAGCCGCCCTGCGGCAGCGCGGCATCATCGGTCAGCCGGATTTCGGGCAGGATCAGGCCGAAGTTGCGCACCATATGGCGGCGGATGCTGGCGATGCGCGCATCCAGCCCGGTGGCCGGGTCCAGCACCATGGCCACCAGATCGGGCGCGAACTGGACGTGGATCTCGTCCAGTTCCAGCATGTCCCCCAGGCTGGGCTCGGCGGGTTTCTCGGCCTCCGGCGTCAGGGTCGGGGCGGCCTCGCGCGCCCGCGCCGCGCGTTGGGCCAGAAGCGCCAGCGCCCCCAATCCCACAGCGCCAACCACGAAGGGCAGGAACGGCAACCCCGGCACCACGGCGAAGACCAGCATCAGCACCGCGACCGTGGCCAGCGCGGGTGGGTAGCGGCCAAGTTGCTCGAACAGCGTCATGTCGGTGGCGCCGCTGGCGCCCCCGCGTGCCAGCAGCAGCGCCGCCGCGATGGAGATGATCACCGCCGGGATCTGGTTCACCAGCCCGTCGCCCACGGTCAGGATGGCATAGGTTTCAAACGCCGCGCCCAGGTCCATGCCGTGGTTCATCGTCCCGTTGATCAGCCCGACCACGATGTTCAGAAGCGTGATCAGGAGCCCCGCCACCGCGTCGCCCTTGACGAACTTCGATGCCCCGTCGAGCGAGCCGAAGAAGGTGGTCTCGGCCTGCTCGGTCTCGCGCCGCGCCTTGGCCTGTTCGTGCGTGATGGCGCCTGCGGACATGTCGGCGTCGATGGCCAGTTGCTTGCCCGGCATCCCGTCGAGGGCGAAGCGCGCGCCGACCTCGGCCATGCGGCCCGCACCCTTGGTGATGACGATGAAGTTGACGATCAGCAGCACCAGGAAGATCACCACGCCCAGGAACACGCTGCCCGACATGACGAAATTGGCAAACCCCTCGATCACCCCGCCCGCGGCGTGGGTGCCGCTGTGCCCCTCGCCGATGATCAGCTTGGTGGACGAGACGTTGAGCGACAGGCGCAACATCAAGGACGCCAGCAAGACCGTTGGAAAGATGGAGAAATCCAGCGGGCGCTGGATGAAGAGCGTGACCGTGAACATCAGGATCGCCAGCGCGAAGGAGGCCGCGAGGCCCAGGTCCAGCACCACGGCAGGCACCGGCAGGATCATCATGACGATCACCGCCATCAGCGCCATGGCCAGCAGCACCGTGGGGCGGTAGAGCGCGCGAATGTCCAGCGTCATCGGAACACCCCCAGCGCCAGCCCGCCCATCGACACCGGTCCCTGCCCCGCTGCAGCAGGTGCCGCCGCGACCGGGCGCGCCTCAGATCGGGCCGCCCCGAGGACCGACCCCGGGGCTGCGGGCAAGTCCTGCAGGGCCATCAGCAGGCGCGGCCCCTCGGGCCGCTGCGCGGCCTGGCGTATCGCCTCTGCCCGCGCCGGGTCGGCAGCTTCCACCGATTGCGCCGCCAGCGCGCGATCGAAACGCGCAAGATAGCGCACCGCAAGCGCCGGGGTGGCCGAGTGATACGCCCCGACGGCCGCGCGCCACGACCCGTGGCGGCCCTTCAACCGCGCCAGTAACCGCGCGGCGTAATCGGCGTTGGTCTGCGGATGCAGCATGGCCTCGAGCGAGGCAAAGCGGGACCCGTGCCAGCGGTGGTTGATCTGGAAGCACCCCAGGTCGAAGCTGTCGCGTCCCCGCGCCTGCGTGGCGCGGGCGAGCGCCAGCGCCGCGTCCGGGGTGGGTGGCCAGTGGCCCTGCGCGCCGGTGTTCACCGCCCAGGGCCAGGGCCGCACGCGTCCATCCGCCCCGGCACGGCCCGATTCGACCCGCGCAACGGCCAGCATAACGGGCACCGGCACGTCATGCCGTGCCGCCGCGCGGAGCGCCGCCGCTTCGCACAGCGCCGCGGGATCGCCGGATGCGGACACGCTGGCAGCGGCGGGCAGCATGACGCAGACGAGCGCCAGCAAAACGCTTTTGAAGCGTCGGCGTTGCGCCCTGCGGGCACCCGCGCTGCACCGTGCCACGGAAGCACGGCACCGACCGGAACCCGCTCCTGCTGCCCTGCTCGCAGGTGCGCGCCGCCCCGCAACACCCCGGGCGGACACTTCCCGAGAGGCCGTGCAGCGGCGTTCTGCCTTGCTGATACAAGGGCGGAGAATGGCCATGAACGGCGTATCTGACATGCGGCTCACAACTTCTGCTCGAGACTGCGGGCACCCTAGACCCATGCTGGTTTACAGACGGTAAGCATGACGGCGATGCGCAAGGAAAACACCGCAAGGCCGTCAATGACGGTGGCCCCGCCGTCGGCGCCCTGCGGCACGTTGCCCGCAGCCCAACCGGGCCGGGGACGGTATCCGAAAGCGCCACGGCCGCAGCGTTCCCTGGCCGCTCCGATGCCGACCCCCTTCTGCCGGTGCGATGCTGCGCCGAAGCGACTCACCTGGCGCAGCGTGGCGGCGCAGGTTCGAATGCGAGCGCCCGCATCACAAACGGCCTTGGACGGCCGTGCGGGTCGGATCATGGCCGCCCTTTCAACAGGGCTTCGATGGACTCGCGCAGCGCCATGCTTTCGGCCAGCGTGTCGCGGCTTCGGCGCAGCAACCCCTCGGTCGGATCAGGCGCCATCGCCGCGGCGCCCTCGTTTTCCGGCACAGCCGGGAACGGCTCCGGAGGCGCTGTTTCATCGGCGCTTTCGCTGGCCCGTGGCCCGGCTGCCACTGGCAGGCCGGACTCCGAGGGGGCCGATCCCGGGCGCGCTTGCGGTGTCACGGTGTCCGCGTCCGGATTGACAAGGCGCGGATCAGTCGGGCCCGGCTGCGCCTGATCCCGCCCCGAAGCCCCGGTTTCGGGGCGGCGCAGCAAACTGTGGGGGCGATTTGTAAGGGAACCCTCCGCAGGGGACGCAGCATCGCGTTCGCCCCCCGTCGCCGCCAACCGCTCCCACAGCCGCGCCAGCGCCGCTGCGTCCACGCCGTCCTGCGCCGTGATGCCGCGCAGCGCTTCGGCGGCTGCGTCATGGGCGCCTTCGGACAGGTAGCTCTGCGCGCGAATCACAGCGGCACCCGCCCCGCGCAACGCCGCATTATCGCCCGCCAGGAGCAACCTGGCATGGCGCGGAAAACCGAGGTCAGCCAGCCGCTCCGCCATGGCCAGCCAGGCTGTCGCGTCGATCACGGGATCGTTCCACGGTCGCTCGGCAAAGATCACCGCAACGAATAGCGCGTCCGGCGCCACCGCAGCCAGCGAGGCGAAGATGTCCTGCCGCAGCGCCGCCACGGCATCCGCCGGCACTGTCGTGCCCGGTCGTTCGAGTTGCCCGATGACCGCAAACGCCTCATCATGCCGGGCCGCGTCGGCCAGCGTGCGCGCCTGCGCCGCCAGCAGTTCGGCTTCGAGCGCGGTGCCACGGTTTTCGACCGCCAGCGTGCCCGCCAGCGCGGCCAGCTCGGGGTCCGCCGGGAGCCCCTGCGCGCGCGCCCGATCCAGTTCCAGCAACAGGACCTCGGGCGCGTGGCGCGGTACGGATTGGCCGCTGCCGGGCGTGGAGGGCGCCGGATCCGCCGGGCGCAGCCGTGCCAGCGCCAGGTCCAGCGCCTGCACATCGGCGGCATCGGCGTCAGTCGCCGCGCGGCGCGCGGATTCGGCGACCACGCGCGCGGTTTCTGTCGCGCCCATGTCGAGCGACCGCGCGACAAGCCACGGCCCCAGCGCGCGGCGCAGATGCGCCGGCAGATCGGCGAAAGCGCGGCGCACGGCCACCGGGTCGACACCGGTCAGCGCGCCCGGATCAACCGCCGCAAGGACGGCCCAGAGCGCGCCAGCGCCAGGGCAGTCCGCCTGCTCCAGAAGACGGCCGGGATGCGGCGGGCGGTCCCCTTCGACAAGATGGCTGAGCGCGCGCATCACATCGGCATCGGGCAGCGCCACCGGAAAGGCGCGCAGAAGCGCACGCGTCTCGGCGCCGAATCCGAGGTGAAGGTAAAGCCGCGCCAGCGCAGTCACGGCGCCTGCGTCCGGGCGGTCGAATTCGCCCAGCAGCGCCCCGCGCCGTTCGGCCAGTTGCGCGGCGAAGGGGCGCGCATCGCCCCACCTGGGCATGGCGAAGATCTCGTCAGGGAGGCAATGCGCACCAGCCGCCGGGTTGGCGGCGACCTCGGCCCCGACTCGCATCTGCGCGCCGATTCGGTCGGCCAGTGCGGGCGCGGAGTTGGCGGTCGTCGGCACGTCGGCCGCCAGCATTTCGGGCGGTGCATCCGATGGTGCGCGCTCAGGCGTGCGCGGTGCGTCCGGGTCGGCGGGCTGGGACGCATGCGCGGCAGGCGAAACAGGCATGGCCGTGGTCGGCGCGAGCCGCCCCGCCGTCACGGCGTCTTCCAGCGATTCCAGCAGCGCGCGGCGCAGCGGGGCCAGCGCCGCGTCCATATCCGGGGGGTCGGTCCGCGCGGCAGCTTCGGCGTTGCGGCGGCGGAGAGCTTCGGCCAGGACCCGGCCGGCGGTGGCAGCCGTCTCGCGCGTGTCCGCACCGACTGCGCCCGCCCTCGGTGATGGCAGGACAGCGTCAGGGCTACCTGTGTCGGATCCAGGCGCCGGCGGGCGCGCGCGGGGCGCGGGCTCCGGGGTTGCGGGCGCGGATGGCGGCTCGAGGATATCGACGACCAGCATGCCCGGCAGGTCCTCGAAGGCGCGCAACGGGCAGGCGCAGGCCAGATCCAGCCGCAGCCCGCCGCCGGGGAGCGGCAGCAGATCACGCAAGCGTGTGCGCGGGATTCGGACGAATGCCTCGGACAGATCGAAGGCCCGCGCACCGTCGCCGACCATCAGCTCGGCGCCCGCGTCACGCTCCTGCAGTGCCCAGGGCGTGCCATCGCCGATGCGGAAGACAAGGCGGGTGAAATCCGCATGCTCGCCGCCACGCACCCCCACCGGCGGCGCGGTGCCGCGGCTTGCGCGCTCTACCGCCGGCGTGTCCGCAACCGGCATCTCCTGCGCGCCAGCCGGGCGCTGCGTGATGGAGAGGAACAGACCGAAGCACAGCGCCAGCACCAGTGGCGCCCAGCGCCAGCCCGTGGCATCGTTCACGGCAGGTCCAATCCCGCGCCCGGACAGGGCAGGCACATGGGCGCTCCCTGTCACTTCGG
>SKMI01000108.1 GCA_007121115.1 Paracoccaceae bacterium
GCGCGTTCCACCGGGCCCTACAGCCTGGTCACCCAGCAGCCGCTGGGCGGCAAGGCGCAGTTCGGCGGCCAGCGTCTGGGCGAGATGGAGGTCTGGGCGTTGGAAGCCTATGGCGCAGCCTACACCTTGCAGGAAATGCTGACGGTGAAATCCGATGACGTGGCGGGCAGGACCAAGGTCTATGAAAGCATCGTCAAGGGTGAGGACAATTTCGAGGCCGGCGTGCCCGAAAGCTTCAACGTGCTGGTGAAGGAAGTCCGCGGCCTCGGCCTCAACATGGAACTCCTGGATACCGAGGAAGAGAGCTGAGGGCGGCCCCCCGCCCCCACCCTTCCCGTGCCCCGATCAAGGATTGAGAGATGAACCAGGAACTGACCACCAACCCGTTCAACCCGATCGCCCCGCCCAAGACCTTTGACGAGATCAAGGTCTCGCTGGCGTCGCCAGAGCGGATTCTCAGCTGGTCTTACGGCGAGATCAAGAAGCCCGAGACCATCAACTACCGCACCTTCAAGCCCGAGCGTGACGGGCTGTTCTGCGCGCGCATCTTTGGCCCGATCAAGGATTACGAGTGCCTGTGCGGCAAGTACAAGCGCATGAAGTATCGCGGCGTCGTCTGCGAGAAATGCGGCGTGGAAGTCACGCTGCAGAAGGTCCGGCGCGAGCGCATGGGCCATATCGAACTGGCCGCGCCCGTGGCCCACATCTGGTTCCTGAAATCGCTGCCTTCGCGCATCGGCCTGATGCTGGACTTGACGCTGCGCGATCTGGAGCGGGTGCTCTATTTCGAAAACTACGTGGTGATCGAACCCGGCCTGACCGACCTGACCGCCGGGCAGATGCTCACCGAAGAGGAATTCCTCGACGCGCAGGACCAGTATGGCGCCGACGCCTTCACGGCCTCCATCGGGGCCGAGGCGATCCGCGAAATGCTGGCCGGCATCGACCTGCAGGCCACCGCCGACCAGTTGCGCGAGGAACTGAAGGAAGCCACCGGCGAGTTGAAGCCGAAGAAGATCATCAAGCGGCTGAAGGTCGTCGAGAATTTCCTGGAGTCCGGCAACCGTCCGGAGTGGATGATCCTGACCGTGCTGCCGGTGATCCCGCCGGAACTGCGCCCGCTGGTGCCGCTGGACGGGGGCCGGTTTGCAACTTCGGACCTCAATGACCTCTACCGCCGGGTCATCAACCGCAACAACCGCCTGAAGCGGCTGATCGAACTGCGCGCGCCCGATATCATCGTGCGCAACGAAAAGCGGATGCTGCAGGAATCGGTCGATGCGCTGTTCGATAACGGCCGCCGCGGCCGGGTGATCACCGGCAACAACAAGCGCCCGCTGAAATCGCTCTCGGATATGCTGAAGGGCAAGCAGGGCCGCTTCCGGCAGAACCTCTTGGGCAAGCGGGTGGACTTCTCGGGCCGCTCGGTGATCGTGACCGGGCCGGAGCTGAAGCTGCACCAGTGCGGCCTGCCGAAGAAGATGGCGCTGGAGCTGTTCAAGCCCTTCATCTACTCGCGGCTTGAGGCCAAGGGCCTGTCCAGCACGGTGAAGCAGGCGAAGAAGCTGGTCGAAAAGGAACGCCCCGAGGTCTGGGACATCCTGGAAGAGGTGATCCGCGAGCACCCGGTGCTTCTGAACCGCGCGCCGACCCTGCACCGTCTGGGCATCCAGGCGTTCGAGCCGATGCTGATCGAAGGCAAGGCGATCCAGCTTCACCCGCTGGTCTGCGCCGCCTTCAACGCCGACTTCGACGGCGACCAGATGGCCGTGCACGTGCCGCTGTCGCTGGAAGCGCAGCTTGAAGCCCGCGTGCTGATGATGAGCACCAACAACGTGCTGTCCCCCGCCAACGGCGCGCCGATCATCGTGCCGTCGCAGGACATGGTGCTGGGGCTCTACTACACCACCATGATGCGGCAGGGCATGAAGGGCGAAGGCATGGCCTTCGGCAGCATCGACGAGGTGGAGCATGCACTGGCGGCAGGCGAGGTGCATCTGCACGCCAAGATCCAGTGCCGCATCACCCAGATCGACGAAGACGGCAACGAGGTCGCCCGCCGCTTTGAAACCACGCCGGGCCGCGCCCGGCTGGGCGCGCTGCTGCCGCTGAACGCGAAAGCGCCCTTCGAACTGGTCAACCGTCTTCTGCGCAAGAAAGAGGTGCAGCAGGTCATCGACACGGTGTACCGCTTCTGCGGCCAGAAGGAGAGCGTGATCTTCTGCGACCAGATCATGGGGCTTGGCTTCCGCGAGGCTTTCCGCGCCGGCATCAGCTTCGGCAAGGACGACATGCTGATCCCCGAGGAAAAGAAGACCATCGTCAGCGCCGCGCGCGAACAGGTCAAGGAGTTCGAGCAGCAATACATGGACGGGCTGATCACCCAGGGCGAGAAGTACAACAAGGTGGTCGATGCCTGGTCGCGCTGCTCGGATGAAGTGACCGAGGCGATGAGCAAGACCATCTCCGCCCAGCAGTTCGACGCGGACGGTGCCGAGCTGGAGCCGAACTCGATCTACATGATGTCGCATTCCGGTGCGCGTGGTTCGATCAGCCAGATGAAGCAGCTTGGCGGGATGCGCGGGCTGATGGCCAAGCCTTCGGGCGAGATCATCGAGACGCCGATCATCTCGAACTTCAAGGAAGGTCTGACCGTGCTGGAGTACTTCAACTCCACCCACGGCGCCCGCAAGGGTCTGGCCGACACGGCGCTGAAGACCGCGAACTCGGGCTATCTGACGCGGCGTCTGGTGGACGTGGCGCAGGACTGCATCGTGCGCGCGCACGATTGCGGCACCGAGCGCTTTGTCACCGCCGAGGCGGCGGTGAATGATGGCGAAGTGGTCGCCACGCTGTCCGAGCGCCTCCTGGGCCGGTCGGCCGCCGAGGACGTGCTGCACCCCGACACCGGCGAGATCATCGTCTCGCGCAACGAGCTGATCGACGAGCGCAAGGCCGACATGGTCGAAGCCGCCGGCGTGATGGCGGTCAAGATCCGCTCGCCCCTGACCTGCGAGGCCGAGGAAGGCGTCTGCGTCAAGTGCTACGGGCGCGATCTGGCCCGCGGCACCGAGGTCAACGTGGGCGAAGCCGTGGGCATCATCGCCGCGCAATCCATCGGCGAACCGGGCACGCAGCTGACCATGCGCACCTTCCACATGGGCGGGGTGGCGCAGGGCGGCAGCCGGTCCTTCGTGGAAAGCAGCCAGCCGGGGACCGTGGAATTCCGCGACCCCAACACGCTGGAAAACGCCGCCGGAGAGCTGATCGCCATGGGCCGCACCATGCAGATCGCCATCATCGGCGACAACGGCGTGGAGCGCTCCACCCACAAGGTCAGCTACGGCACCAAGATCCTGGTCACCGACGGCCAGAAGGTCGAGCGCGGCGACAAGCTCTTGGAGTGGGACCCCTACACCCTGCCCATCATCGCCGAAAAGGCCGGTGTGATCCGCTTTGTCGACCTGATCGGCGGGCTATCGGTGCGCGACCAGACCGACGAGGCCACGGGCATGACCCAGAAGATCGTCTCGGACTGGCGCTCGGTGCCGAAAGGCGCCGCGCTCAAGCCCGAGATCATCATCATGGACCCGGAAACCGGCGAGCCAGTGCGCACCGATGCGGGCAATCCGGTCACCTATCCGATGTCGGTGGACGCGATCCTGTCGGTCGAGGACGGTCAGGACATCCGCCCCGGCGACGTGGTCGCCCGTATCCCGCGCGAGGGCGCCAAGACCAAGGACATCACCGGGGGTCTGCCCCGCGTGGCGGAACTGTTCGAGGCGCGCCGGCCCAAGGATCACGCCATCATCGCTGAAATCGACGGTTATGTCCGCTACGGGCGCGACTACAAGAACAAGCGCCGGATCAGCATCGAACCCGCCGACGACAGCATGGAGCCGGTGGAATACATGGTGCCCAAGGGCAAGCACATCCCGGTGCAGGAGGGCGATTTCGTCCAGCGCGGCGATTACATCATGGACGGCAACCCCGCCCCGCATGACATCCTGCGGATCATGGGGATCGAGGCGCTGGCCAAGTATCTGATCGACGAGGTGCAGGACGTCTATCGCCTGCAGGGCGTGAAGATCAACGACAAGCACATCGAGGTTGTCGTCCGCCAGATGCTGCAGAAGTGGGAGATCCTCGACAGCGGGGAAACCACGCTTCTGAAGGGTGAACATGTGGACAAGGCCGAGTTCGACGAGGTGAACGAAAAGGCCGCGTCCATGGGGCTGGAGCCCGCCAAGGGCGAGCCGATCCTCCTGGGTATCACCAAGGCGTCGCTGCAGACCCGCAGCTTCATCTCGGCCGCCTCGTTCCAGGAAACCACCCGCGTGCTGACCGAGGCCGCCGTGCAGGGCAAGCGCGACCGGTTGGTGGGGCTCAAGGAGAACGTGATCGTCGGGCGGCTGATCCCGGCGGGCACCGGCGGCGTGACCACCCGCGTGCGCCGCATCGCCTCGGAGCGTGATCAGAAGGTGCTGGCCGCCCGCCAGGCCGAGGCCGAAGCCGCCGCCGCCCTCGCCGCCCCCGAGGCGCCGGACGAGGCTGA
>SKMI01000338.1 GCA_007121115.1 Paracoccaceae bacterium
AGCCGAGTATTTCTCGCGTTGCCCGACGATCACGTAAGGTGCAGGCTTGGTGCCGGTTCCGGATCATCTCGGCGGCACCGAAATTCAGGCGGAGTGACGCGCACGTCCGCGGCGCTGGCCTGGCATCACCATGTGATCCGCCTGCGGGCAGGTGGTGGCACTGACAGGCCTCTCACAGCGATGAATCGAGGAATTTGCCAGACGCCAAAATGACTTCAGGCCGGAGAGCCAAGACGACCGCGACCTTGGCGCATGCGTCACGCCGGGCGCTGGTATTCCAGCATCACCCCGGAAATGTCGTCTGCGAAATCGTCACTGCCGTTGCGCCGCACAAGTTCCCACAACAGCGCATCCAGCATGGCGTTGCCACGCAGGCCCTTCAACCGCCCGACCAGTTTTTCCAACCCGTCGGTGCCAAGCTCCTGCCCGGTCTTGCCCGCGCTTTCGCTGATCCCGTCGGAATAGGCCAGCAGGCGATCACCGGGCGCCAGCGTCACCGCCACCGTCTCAAAGCCTGCGCCATCGATCAACCCCACCGGCAAGCCACCCTGTCCCACGAACTCGATCCGTCCGTCGGCGCGTTGCACCAGCGGGTGCGGGTGACCTGCCTGCACCATCTGCACCTGCCCGCTGCTCAGATCGGCGTCGGCATAGCACAGGGTGCAGTAATGCTCGGTGTCGAATTCGCTCAGCAGCAGCCGGTTCATCCTGGCCGCAACCGCGTCCGGGGCGACAGCGGTGCCGACCTCCGCCCCCGCCAGCGCGATGTTCTGCCCGTCGCCGCCGCCCGCGAACAACCCGGCCAGCCGCGCGCACATCAGCGCCGAGGTGACGCCGTGGCCGGCCACGTCGATCGCATAGAACCCGGCGCGGGTCCGGCTGATCGGAAACCAGCCCACCATGTCGCCGCCCACATGCCCCGAAGGCCGCAGCAGCAGCGAAAGCTGCGCGCCGTCGAACACCACGCGCCGCTCGCGCACCAGCGATTGCTGCAATCGGCGGGCCTGCTTCAGGTCGCGGTCGAGCGCCGAATAGAGCCCGCGCAATTCGTCCAGCGTGGCGGTCACCTTGCGGTTCTGAACGCGCAGCCGCCGCTGCATGTCCAGAAGCCGCGCCCCGGCCGAGATGCGGGCGCGCAGTTCCTCCGGGGCGACGGGTTTGGACAGGAAATCATCGGCGCCGACATCCAGCCCTTCGGCCACCGCCTGCGCATCGGAGCGTGAGGTCAGCAGGATGAAATAGCTGTAACTGTCCCCCGCCTGCGCCCGCAGCGCGCGACAGAATGCAGCGCCGTCCATGCCCGGCATGATCCAGTCCGACAGCACCAGATCGAAATGGCGCTTGCCGCACAGCGCCAGCGCATCGGCGCCCGACCCGCAGGCGGTCACATCATAGCCCCAGGCGCGCAGCATCTTGCCCAGAAGCACCTGCTGGGCGCGGCTGTCATCGACGACAAGCACGCTGCGAATCGATGGCTTGGCAGACGGGGCAGCATTGCGGAGCGGTACAGGCGGCATCTATCACGGACCATATGGACGGGGCGGTGGCGGGCAATGCACCACTCCTGCGCGCAGAAGCTTAATTTCGGATGAAGGCGAGCCCCCCGCGCGTGCTAACGCGGCGTTAAGCCACCGCTGCCATGATCACACGGGAACGAGTCGAGGATGCGCCCGAGGATGCGGAAGGGCCTGGACATGCAGATGATCGACTGGGACCGCCTGAACGCCCTGATCGATGATGTCGGCGCCGATACGCTGGGCGAGGTTTTGGCCGTGTTCATCGACGAGATGGATGCGGAGGTCCGGCAACTCCCTGCCATCAACGATGCCACCGCCCGCGCGAACGCGCTGCACACGCTGAAGGGAACCGCGGCGAACCTCGGGTTCGTCGCGCTGGCAGACCTCTGCACGGACGGGGAGGACCGGCTGCGCACCGATGACCAGCCGCCCGAATTCCCGGCCCTGGCGCATCACGTCCGGACCACATACGCCGCCAGCCGCACCGAACTGCTGCACGAGATACGGCACCGTCTGGGCGTTTCGGTGCAGTCCCTGACTGAAACGATGGATTGAGCCCCGGGTCACATGGCCGTCGGCTGCTTGGCATATGGCGGCGCAGGGGTTCGGCGCAGGAGGTTCGGCGCGGGGGCCAAGGCGCGGCGCTGGCGACCGCGCAATGATGCCCCGAAATGACCCGCCGCTTCCCGGCGGCCAGCGTTGAGCGCGTCACGGATGTCCTTGCGCGCTAGCCCGCGGCGCAGAGGCGTGCTCCGGCGGGACTGCCTGTGACCCGCGACACCATGATGAGCGCCGCACGAAACGATCACCCTGTCCCACCCCTGCCCCGGCACCGCAGGGTCAGCCAAGCACCGCTTTCGCCAGCACATCCGCGCCATGACGGACCGGGTCGGCCACCGGCAGGCCCGTCGCGTCAGCGGCCGCCGCAACCACCGCCTCGGCCGTTGCAGGGTCCAGCCGCGCGGTGTTCAGCGCCACCCCCACCACGCGCGCCGGAGTCAGCGCCCCGGCGGCTCCTGCCAATGCCTCGTTCAGGGCAATCACCTGCGCCAGGGGCGGGATGCGCACGGACGCCAGTTCGTCCAGCGTGTCCATACCCGCGCGGTGACACAGGATCATGTGGGTGCAGGCACTGCCGCGCATCAGCGGCAGGGTCGCCGTGCTGCCCGGATGCAGGAGCGAGCCCTGCCCCTCGACCACCACGATGTCATGCGCCGCCGCCTCCAGCACCATGCGCTCCACCGCGCCGCTGGCGTGGTCCACCCGGATCGCATCGAGCGGGATGCCGTGCCCGGTGATGGCGATGCCGGTCTGCCCGGTGGCCAGAAACGCCGCATCCTGTCCCATCGTCTGCAGGCTCCGGGTCAGCTCAAGCCCGGCGGTCATCTTGCCCACCGCCATGTCGGTGCCCACCATCAGCACGCGGGTATTCCCCAGCGCCGCCGCCCGGCCCATGCCGATGGGGGGCGGGCCGCCCAGCGCCTCGCGCAGGTCCCAGACCCATTGGCCGGGTCCCAGCCGGTCGGCGAAGCGCGGGCGCAGCCGGTCGTGCATTCCGTTGACCAATGACATGCCGGCGGCAATCGCCGCGTCCAGCACCGCCACCCAAGCCTCCGGCAACCGCCCGCCCGACGGCGCCGTGCCCAGCACCAGAACCTCGGCCCCGCGCGCGCGGGCGTCATCGAGCGTGGCCACCACCGGCACGTCGCTTTCGAGACCGCAGAGGTCACGCATAGACCGCCCCACCTGCGTGCTGTCGATCACGGCGGCGACCGGGTTGCGGCCATAACGCAGGATGCCCTCGGCCATCTTGGCGTTCAGACTGCCGAGCGTGGCCTCGGCGAAAAGCGCGATGGGCTGGTGCGGATCAAGCATTCAGGACGCCTCCATGGCCGGGCCGGTCGGCGGGCAGCGTGACGCCACCCTCGAACGGCGCGCCGCTGGCCGGGTCCGGGTCCAGGTTCAGATGCGAATCAAGGTCGATGAAATCGAACAGCGCCGAAAGCGAGGCCCCGGCGGCGATGGAGACCGAGCTTTCTCCCATGCAGCCGATCATCGTCTGCAGCCCATGCGCGCGGGCGGTGGCGACAATGCGCAGCGCCTCGGTCACCCCGCCGCATTTCATCAGCTTCAGGTTCACCCCGTCCACACAATGGGCAAAACCGGGGATGTCGCTGGCAAAGCAGCAGGATTCGTCCACGAAGATCGGCAGTGGCCGGTCGCGGAACAGAGCGGGCAACTGGCCTTCGGCACCGTGCGCCAGGGGTTGCTCGACGTATTCCGCCCCGCGCTCGGCCAGCCAGACCAACATCGCGCGGGCATCATCCAGCGACCAGCCGCCGTTCGCATCCACGCGCAGCGCCGCACCGCTGCCCGCGGCACCCTCCTGCGCGGCGGCGAAGATGGCCTTGTCGGCCTCGATCCCCTCGGCGCTGCCCAGCTTCACCTTCAACGCTTGCGCGCCCCGCGCCAGCAGCAGGGCTACACGCTCGCGCACCACCTCGGGCGGGTTGATGCCGACGGTGAGCGAAGACACCACGCCCCGCCGCGCCAGCCCCAGCAGCCGGTAAAGCGGCATCCCCGCCTGCTTTGCGCGCAGGTCCCAGAGCGCCATGTCCAGCGCCGCCAGCGCGCAGGCCCCCACCCCGGCGGCGCGGGCGCCGGCCCAGATGTCATGGATCGCGCCCGTCGGCCCGTCCCCGCAGAACGCCTCCAGTTGCGCCTGCCCCTCGGCCACAGTGGCGGCCCCTTCGGCCGCACTGGGCGCCATCTCGCCCCAGCCGGCATGCGCCCCTTCGGTGACCGCGACGAACAGGTTGTCGCCCCCCTCATAGACCCCGCGCGCGATCCGCAGGGGGAAGCGCTTCTTCAGGTAGCGGGTGTGGAACGCGATCTTCATGCAACCCCTTTCAGGAAGGACGAGAGGTTCGCGGCAAGCGCGTCCGAGACATAGCCGCCCTCCTGCACCAGCAGCAGGGGCAGGTCCAGCGCGGCGACCTCAAGGGCGATGGCGTGGAAACCTTCGGTGGTCACCGCCAGACCCTTGAACGGGTCGTCCACATGCGCATCCAGCCCAAGCGCCACCACCACAGCGTCGGCGCCGAAGGCCCGGATGCGCGACAGCGCGACCTTGAGCGCCTTCAGGTAGCCCGCGTCATCGGTGCCGCGCGGCAGAGGCAGGTTCAGGTTACACCCCGACCCACGCCCCTCCCCGCGTTCCTGCGCGCCCCCCCAGAAGAATGGATAGAACCGGTCCGGATCGGCGTGAAGCGACACCGTCAGCACATCGTCGCGGGCGTAGAAGATGCCCTGAGTCCCATTGCCGTGATGGACGTCGATATCCAGGATCGCGGGGCGCAGGCCGTGGGTACGCAGCCGCTCGGCGGCGATGGCGGAATTGTTCAGAAAGCAAAACCCCCCGGCCAGATCGGCAAACGCATGATGCCCCGGCGGGCGCGACAGCACATAGACCGCGCGCTCCCCGCCCGCGACCAGATCGGCCCCGGTGATGGCGGATTGCGCCGACCAGAAGGCGGACTCCCACGTCTGTGCACCGATGGGGCAAGCGGTGTCGGCCTGATGATAGCCCGCCTGCCCCACGGCGGACTTGGGGTAGTTGTCGCCGCGCGTGGCGGGGTGGATGTTGGGGATCACCTCGGGCCCGGCATCGGGGATGCGTTGCCAGCGGGTGTGGATGGTCTGCAGGAAATGCAGGTATTCGGCGCTGTGCACGGCGGCGATGGGGCCAAGGCCCGCGTCCTGCGGCGCCGCGAAACTGCATCCCGCCGCCTGCGCCCCCGCCATCAGCCGGGTGATCCGCTCGGGCGCCTCCGGGCTGGGATAGGTGCGGCCATTGGCCATGAAATGCTGCGGGTCGTGCAGGCGCTGGCGGTCGTCGAAAATGGCTTTCATCCTGCCCTCCGGATAAGGGTTTCCGTCGCCTCGGGGCCAAGGCGCAGTTCCTGTTGCGCATCTGCCGGGGTGAAGCCCAGCCGCGCGTAAAACGCCAGCGCCTCGTGGCTGTGGTGATAGGCCGCCAGCCGCAGCCATGTGGCGCCCCAGCGGTCGCGCCCCGCGCGCGTCACCTGCGCCAGCAGCCGCGCCCCCAGCCCCTGCCCGCGCGCCGCCCGCGCCACCCAGAGGTCCGAGACATAGACCCCCGCCGCCCCGCGCACGGTGGAGAAGTTGGGGCTGTAGAGCGCCGCGCCGACCGTGTCTTCGCCCCGCAGCGCCAGCAAGCCCCAGGCGGCGGGCGCAGGCCCCAGCACCGCGCGCTCCAGCGCCGCGCGGTCGGTGGCGTAATCCTCGGCGATATCCGCGCTGAGACTGCGCAGCGCTTCGTCCAGCCGCGCCAGCCCCGGAGCATCGGTTACAGGCGCGAACACCATCCTACCCGGCATTGATCCGGTCTGCCCCCTTCAGCCCCAGTGTGTCGCGCACCTGATCCGGCGTCATCACCACCCGGCCCAGCCGCTCGACGATCTCGCGGATCTTCACCACCTGCTCGGCGTTCGAGCGCGCAAGCTGGCCCCGCGCGATGGTCAGGCTGTCCTCCAGCCCCACGCGCACATGCCCGCCCATGGCCGCCGCCATGGTGACCAGCGGCATCTGGAACCGCCCCGCCGCCAGCACGGAAAACAGGTAGTCGCCGCCGAACAGCTTGTCGGCGATCCGCACCATATGGGCCAGGTTTTCCGGGTCCGGCCCCATCCCCCCCAGCACCCCGAACACGAACTGGATGAAGTAGGGCGGCTGGATCACGCCTCGGTCGGCGAAGTGACGCAGCATGTAGAGATGGCTGAGGTCGTAGCACTCGAACTCGAACCGCGCGCCGCGCTCGGTGCCCAGGCTTGTCAGGATGCGGACGATGTCGCGCGGGGTGTTCTTGAACACCAGATCGTCGCTGGCTTCCAGAAACGGCCGCTCCCAGTCATGGCGCCACGCACGCTCGCGCCCCAGCATGGGGTAGAGCGCGAAATTCATCGTCCCCATGTTCAGGGACGCCATTTCCGGCGCCACCGCCAGGGGCGCGGCCAGACGCTCGTCCAGCGTCATCACCGCGCTGCCACCCGTCGACAGGTTCAGCACCGCATCGCAGCCGCACGCCAGCGCGGGCACGAAACCGCCGAAGTTTTCAGGCCGGGCCGAAGGCCGCCCCGTGTCCGGGTCGCGCGCGTGCAGGTGCAGGATCGCAGCACCCGCCTGCGCGGCCTCCAGCCCCTGCGCGGCGATTTCGGCGCCCGTCACCGGCAGATGCGGGGACATGCTGGGCGTGTGGATGGAGCCCGTCAGCGCGCAGGTGATTATGATGCCCGCCATCGCGCCCTCATGCCATTTCCGTCAGGGCCAGATCGTCCACCAACCGGGTGAGCGCGGCGTCCAGCCCCTCGATGATCTCGTCCAGATGCCCCTCGTGGACGATCAGCGGCGGGCAGACCATGATATGATCGCCTTCGACCCCGTCGCGCGTGCGGCGCGAATAGACGATGAGCCCCAGGTCATGGGCGATATCGACCAGCCGCTGATGCGCGTTCAGATGCGCGGGGAGCGGCGCCTTGCTCACCGGATCGGCCATCAACTCGAAGGCCAGCAGCAGCCCCTTGCCGCGCACATCGCCGATGATCGGATGGCGCGCCCGCAGCCCCTCCAGCCGCGCCTTCAGCGCCGCGCCCATGGCGGCGGCATTGGCCACCAGCCCCTGCCGCGCGATCTCGTCGATCACGGCGGCACCTGCGGCGCAGGCCAGCGGGTTGCCGGCATAGGTGAACCCGTGCAGGAAGCCCCCGCTTTCCAGCAGCGCCGCCACCAGATCGTCGCGCGCGGCCATGGCGCCCAGCGGCACATACCCGGCGGCGAAGCCCTTGGACAGCACCACGATGTCAGGTTCCAGCCCCCAGTGCTCCAGCCCCAGGAACGCGCCCGTCCGCCCCGCCCCGGTCATCACCTCATCAAGGATCAGCAGCACCCCATGACGGCGGCAGATCTCCTGCACCGCCTCCATATACCCCGCAGGCGGGACCAGCGCGCCGGTGGAGGCACCGCCCACCGGCTCCACGATGAAGGCCAGCACCGTTTCGGGGCCCTGCGCGATGATCTCGGCCTCCAGCATGTCGGCGTAATGCGCGCCGGTGGCCGGATCCTCGGGGTCCAGCCCGTCCAGATAGGCGCGCGGTGCGGGGATCATCGGCATTTCGCGCATCATCGGCGCGAAGGGCGCGGTCAGCGGCGCATAACCCGTCACCGCCAGCGCGCCCAGCGTGCAGCCGTGATAGCTGGGGCGGCGGCTGATCACCTTCCAGCGCGTCCCCTGCCCCACCGCCAGCGCATGCTGGCGCGCCAGCTTGATGGCCGATTCCACCGCCTCGGACCCGCCGGAGACGAAGAACACCTTGTTCACCCCTTCGGGACACAGCGCCGCCGTCTTCGCCGCAAGCCGCTCGGCAGCCTCGGTCTCGAAATGCAGCCGGTAGCCGAAGGTCGCCTTCTCCATCTGGCGGCGCATGGCGTCGAGCACCCGTTCGTTGGAATGCCCTATATTGCAGACCATCGCCCCGGAGGAGCCGTCCAGATAGCGCTTGCCGTCCACATCCCACATGTAGACCCCACGCGCCTGCTCAAGCACGGGGCGCCGCTGGCCGGTCTGGTAGAACAGATGCGCCATGGCACTCACCCGGGCAGCGCCGCGCAATCCTGCGGCCGCAGCGTCATATGCACCTGCGCGCCCACGGGAAAGGGGCGTTCGTCGATCATGTTGATGGCCTGCAACTGCACCTCGCCCGCGCGAACGAAATAGCGCACCGATTGGCCCTGATAATCCACAGTTTCCACTGTCGCGGGCGCCGAGAACGCGCCGCCTTCGGGCGGAGCGTCGCGCAGCAATAGCCGCTCGGCCCGGATCACCAGCTTGGCCGGACCCTCGCCGCCCAGATGCGGGGCGCGCGCGCTGGGCACCATGACCTTTCCAAAGACTGGCACCTCCAGTTCCGCGCCCGGCGCCCCGCGCGACAGGCAACGCCCGTCCAGGATGTTCGACGCGCCCAGAAACCGCGCCACGAATTCGCTGGCGGGGGTGTTGTAGACCTCCTCGGGCGCGCCCATCTGCTCGACCCGGCCATCGGACATGACCACGATCTGGTCGGACATGGCCAGCGCCTCGGACTGGTCATGGGTCACGAAGACCGTGGTCACGCCGATCCGTTCCTGAATGCGCTTCAACTCCACCCGCATGTCCTCGCGCAGGTTGGCGTCCAGCGCCGACAGCGGCTCATCCAGAAGCAGCACCTCGGGCTCGATGACGATGGCCCGGGCCAGCGCGATGCGCTGCTGCTGCCCGCCCGAAAGCGCCTTGGGGTAGCGCCCGGCCAGATGCGGCAGTTGCACCAGTTCCAGCGCCTCCCTTACGCGCCGCGCCATCTCGGCCCGGCCCACCTTGCGGTACCGCAGGCCAAAGCCCACGTTGTCGGCCACGGTCTTGTGCGGAAAGAGCGCATAGTTCTGGAACACCAGCCCGAGGTTACGCTTGTGGATGGGCACGTCGTTGACGCGCTTGCCGCCGATGACGATGTCTCCCTCGGTCGGGTCCAAGAGCCCCGCAATCATCCGCAGGGTGGTGGTCTTGCCACAGCCGGAAGGCCCCAGCAGCGTGGTGAATGTGCCCTCGGCAATGGTCAGCGAAGTCTGCTCCACCGCCGTAAAGCTCCCGAACCGCTTGACGATATTCTCCAGACTGACCGCGCCCATCCCGCGTTCCTCTCTTTCGCTTGCCGCGCATCAGGCCTGGCCCCAAGCTGCCCAAGCGAGGCCTGATCTTCATCTTGCCGGAAATACCCCGGGGGGTCCGGGGGGCCAGCCCCCCGGCTTTCTGCTTGGTCCGGGGGGCCAGCCCCCCGGCTTTCTGCTTGGTCCGGGGGCCAGCCCCCCGGCTTTCTGCTTGGTCCGGGGGCCAGCCCCCCGGCTTTCGGCATCATGCGCCCTTGCTCAGAACCCGCGCTGCACGCGGCTGAACTGCTCGGACCACTCGGCCTCGTTGCCGTTCCAGTAGTCCGGCACCGCAAAGGTCAGCCCTTCCAGCGTGCCGGTCGGGTCGAAGGCCGGGAGCGTGGGCACCTTCTCGCCCAGATCCACGCGGGTCGGGTCCAGCGCGGGCGGGTAGTTCTGCCCCTCGGCCACGGCGATCGAGGTTGCGGGGTCCAGCATGAAGTTCAGCAACTCCTCGCAGGCCTCGATCGGCGAGCCTGCAATCACGAACAGGCACTCCTCCCAGCCGTAGCCATTCGGCGGGTCGTAGTAGCCGATGTCGTGGCCCTGCTCCTGCAGCGCGGCGATGCGGCCGGACCAGCCCTCGGTGACCACGATCTCCTCCTCGGCCAGCAGGCTCATCAGCTCGGCCCCGGAACTCCAGTATTTCAGCGCCAGATCGCGGTGGGCACGGATCGCATCCCAGACCGCCTCCATGTCCTCGATGTTGTTGGGGTCCTGCCCGGTCTGCAGCGCGCCATACCAGATGCGGGTGCGCCACTCGCCCCAGCCGCCGATACGCCCCTCATAGGCCGGATCGATCAGGATGCTGGCGCCCTTCTCGCGCATCTCCTCGTCCGAGATCACCGCGCGGTTATAGGCCAGACCGGTGGTGCCGTAGTTGTAGGGCACGGCGCTCAGCGCGTCGGGGGTGATGGACCAGTAGACCTCGGTCAGGCGCTCCATGACATGCGCCATGTTCGGAATGTTGTCGAGGTTGAGCTGCGAGGTCAGGCCGAAGTTGTGATAGCGCGCATAGTCGAAGGCACCGGAGAGATGCGCGATATTGTATTCGCCGGGGCTGGAGGCGCGCACCTGCGCCAGATACTCGTCCGCGCCCGAGAAGGTCGCATCCACCACGCGGATGCCCGTGGCCTCGGTGTAAGGGTCGAAGGCGTGTTGGCGGAAGGCTTCGGAGACCACGCCGCCCCAGCCGTCGAAGCGCACCTGGCTCACGTCGCTGGCCATGGCCATGCGGGCAAAGGGCGTCTGCACGCCGTAAGCCAGACCGGCCGCGCCGATCAGGCCCAGGAAGGTGCGCCGCTCCAGATCGCCGTTGCGATAGCGCTCCAGCAGGCGTTCGTAGCGTTTGGTATTGTCCATCTTTTCATCTCCTCGTTGGGGTTTGAATTCGGGTTTCTCGCGGTTCTCAGACGCCGCTTTTCATCGCCAACCGCCGCGCCAGCGCCGCACCCAGCAGCGGCAGGCCCACGGTCAGCACAATCATCACCGTGCCCAGTGCGTTGATCTCGGGGCTGATCGAATGGCGCAGCATGGCGAAGATCTGGGTCGGCACGGTCTCCACCCCGCCGGGTTTCCAGAACAGCGTGCCGGTGATGTTGTCGAAGGATATGGTGAAGGCGAACAGCGCCCCCGCCGCCACTGCGGGCATCAGAAGTGGCAGGGTCACGGCAAAGAAGGTCTGGCGCGGCGAGGCGCCAAGGCTCAGCGCCGCCTCCTCGACATCGCGGCGGATGCCCACCAGCCGCGCCTGCACCACCAGGATCACGAACGGCAAGGTGAAGATCACATGCCCGGCCAGCAGCATGGGAAAGCTGCGGCCGATGCCGATGAAGTTCAGGAACAGCAAGAGCGCCACCGCCATCACCACCTCGGGCACCAGGATCGGCGCGATCAGCACCGTGGTCAGCAGGTTGCGCCCCGGAATGCGGTAGCGCACCAGCGCAAGGCTCGCCAACACCCCCAGAGTGGTGGAGATGATCGCGCACAGCAAGCCTAGCAGAAGCGAGGTGCGAAAGGCGCGCATCACCGCGTCATTTTCCCACAGCGCCACGAACCAGCGCATGGAAAAGCCCGCCATGGGGAAGGCGCCGAACTGGCTGGCGTTGAAGCTGAGAAGCACCACCACCGCCACCGGCAGGAACATGAACAGGTAGACAAGCACCGCATAGACGCGGATCAGGTTCCAGCCCATTTATCCGACCCCGCCCATCACCCCAACCCCCGCGTGAGTTGCGAAAGACCCAGAAAGCGGTTGTAAAGCGCCACCAGCCCGCCCAGCACGAACAGCAGCAGCAGCGACAGCGCCGAGCCCATGGGCCAGTTCAGTTGCGTGATGATCGCCTCGTAGACCAGATTGGCGAACATTGCGTCGCGCGGCCCGCCCAGCACCACCGGCGTCACATAGCTCCCCGCCGCCAGCACGAAGCATAGCAGCCCCCCGGCGGCCAGCCCGGGCAGCGACAGCGGCAGCGTCACCTGCGTGAACGCCTGCCAGCGCGTGGCGCCCAGCGAATTGGCGGCATCTTCAAGGCTGGTGTCGATCCCGTCGAGGCTGACAAACACATTCAGCACCATGAAGGGCAGCAGGAAATGCACGAGGCCGAGGATCACCGAGGCTTCGTTGTAAAGCATCCGGATCGGCTCGGACGTGATCCCCAGCGTCATCAGCGCCGTGTTCAGCGCACCCGACGAGCCGAGGATGTTGATCCAGCTCATCGTGCGGATGATGTAGCTGATCCAGAACGGCAGCATCAGAAGAAGCAGCAGGATGACCTTGTTGCCCCTGGACCGCGCCACGAAATAGGCCGCCGGATAGCCCAGCACGGCACATAGCACCGTGGTGATGGCCGCGATCTTCAGCGTGTTCAACAGGATGTAGCGGTAGAACGGGTCCGTCAGCGCGCGCTGCCAGTTGTCCAGATGAAAACCCACCGTGTCCGGCCCCACCGCCGAGCGCAGCCAGAACGAATAGACCACGATGAACACCAGCGGCAGCAGTAGCAGCAGCGCGACCGCCCCCAGTGCGGGGGACAGCAGGATCCAGGGCTGCCGCCTTTCGCGGGCTTCAACGGACATGCGAGGGGGTTCCTGTGTGGCGTCCCGGTTCACCATTGATTGCAAGGCGCGTTGACATAGGGCAAATTGATAATTGGAATAGTTGTTATAGGTGCGATCAATGGCTGATGATGATGCCGCCGCCGAGCGCATGACCCGGGACCTGGACTGGAACCTGCTGCGCAGCTTCGTGGTGCTGGCCGAATCCCGCTCCATCACCGATGCCGCCCGGCGGTTACGGCTGACCCAGCCGTCGGTATCGACCGCGCTGCGCAAGCTTGAAGACCGGATCGGCAAGCGCCTGATCGACCGGGGGCCAGGGCGGTACGAGTTGACCCGCGCGGGGGCGCTGCTCTACCGTGAGGCGGTGGATATCCACGGCGCCGTGCACCGCCTGTCCACGCTCATGCGCGACATGACCGACGAGATCACGGGCCATGTGCGCATCGCTCTCGCCAGCCATGTGGTCTGTCCGCTTTTCGACCGCGTTCTGGCCGAATTCCACGCCCGCCACCCGCAGGCCACTCTGTCGATCTCGGTGCTCAGTTCAGGCTCGGCACTGGCAAGTGTGGCCGCGCGCACCGCGTCCTTCGCCATCTGCCTCGTCCATCAGCGCGACCCCAAGATCGAATATCGGCGGCTTTATCGCGAATTCTTCGGCCTGTTCTGCGGGCCGCCGCATCCGCTGTTCGGACGCACTGCGCTGCAGCAGAAGGATCTGGCAGGGCACGCGGCGGTGAGCTTCGAGACCGACCGGCTGCATGATGCGCTGCGCGCGGTCACCCTGCTGCGGGCGGAATCCGAGTTGAGCGAACGGATCATCGGCACTTCCAGCCATCTGGAAGAGGTCCGGCGCATGGTCATCGCCGGGCTGGGGATCGGTCCGCTGCCGCTGCATGTGGTGGCGCGCGATGTCGCGGACGGGCTGTTGTGGCGCCTGCCGCCCTATGTGGAGCCGCCCGCGATCGACGTGCATCTGGCCTGGAACCCGCGCGCCGCGCTCAACCGCGCCGAGACCGCCCTGCTGACCGCATTGCAGGAAGCGATCGCAGCGACCCCCATCGAGGCCCGCACCTATGCCGGGGGATTGCACGGCGCGGACATCGCCGAAAGCCCGATGACCCCGCCACCTTCAACCGCCGCGCAGCCCTGAACAGAGAAGGGCGCTGCGGGGGTAGACCCCGCAGCGCCCGAATGGTGTATCGTTCGGTGAGGCTGGCGCCTCAGGTGAACATGTCGGCGACGATCCCGTTGTACCAGCCGATGCTTTCCTCGAAGGTCTGGCGGCGCAGGTCCGCGTCCTCGCCGGTCTGGCTGATGAAGCTGTCGACGGTGGCGATCTTCTCCTCCGTCGGCTCGTAGGATGCGCCGACCTTCACGCCGTCCTCGGTGGCGATCAGCGACCAGCAGGTGTTGGCGTAGCGCGCCGGGAACAGCCGCGCGTCCAGCAACTCGTGCCGGATCGCGTTGGCGGCAACCTTGGCCTGGCTGTTGGCCGAGAAGCCGGATTTCGGCATGTCGCCCTGCGCGCTGGCATCGCCCAGGACGAAGATATTGTCGTCCATGCGCGAGCGCATGTCTTCCGGCTTCACCGGCGCCCAGCCGGCATCGTTGGTCAGGTCCGCCAGATGCGCGATGCGCCCGGCCTGCTGCGCGGGGATGACGTTGCAGACATCGACCTCTTCGACCATACCGTCGATGTCGACGGTCATCGCTTCGGGGTCCACGGACACGTTGTCGCCGCCGAAATCCGGGCCGATGCGCTCGATCATGCCGGGGTAGTGACGCGCCCAACCTTCCTCGAACAGCCCCTGCTTGGAGAAGTTCGCCTTGGGGTCGACCAGCAGGATCTTCGCGGTGGGGTTCCGCTCGGACAGCACATGCGCGACCATCGAGATACGCTCATAGGGCCCCGGCGGGCAGCGATAGGGGTTCGGGGGCGCGATCATTGCAAACACCCCGCCCTCGCGCATGTTCTCGACCTGCGCCTTCAGCAGTTCGGTCTGGCTCCCGGCCTTGTAGGAATGCGGCATCCGGTTCTGCGCGGCAACCGACCAGCCGGGCACGCTGCCTTCGACGAAATCGATCCCGGGCGAGATCACCAGCCGGTCATAGTCCAGCACGTCGCCGCCTGCCAGCGTCACGGTTTGCGCATCCCGGTCGATACCGATGGCCCAGTCATGCACCACGTTGATCCCGTGCCGCGCGGCCAGCGTGCCGTAGCTGTGGCCCAGATCCTCCAGCTCCCAGAACCCGCCAAGGTAGAGGTTGGAGAAATAGCAGGTGTAATAGGTGCGCGTGGGCTCCACCAGCACCACGTCCAGCGCGCCCTGGCTGTCACGCGCCAGATAGCGCGCCGCCGTGGCACCGCCCGAACCGCCGCCGATCACCACAACCTTGGGGCGGCTGGCGCCCATCACGGCCGGTGCGGCCAGCACCGCGCTCCCGGCGGCCATCCCGGCCAGAACTGTTCTGCGCTTGAATTGCATTTGACTTCCTCCCTGTTTTTTCACGCGTCGGTCTCAGTCGTCGATTGTGGCGAAATAAGCCGCCAGCGCGGCTATGTCCTCATCCTCCAGCCGCCGGGCGATGTTCTGCATTGTGCTGTGCGGACGCAACCCCTCGCGGTAGGCGTGCATGGCCACAACGAAGCGCTCTTCGGGCCAGTAGGTGATCGAAGGGACGCCCGATGCCGTCCCGTCCCGCTGGTGGCAGGTGGTGCATTCGCTGGCCAGGAACTCGCCCCATTCGCGGTCACCGCGAATTTCCAGCACCTCGGGGGGGAGTTCGATTTCCACCCGGCGCGCGGTGGGCTCGGCCTCGGGGATGTCGCCGGGCTGGTCGGAATAAAGCCGCATGAAGGCCAGCAGGTCAGCGCGGTCGCCTTCATCCTCCAGCCCCGGGTAGCTCATGCGTGTGCCCGACACCAAGGCGTAGGGGTTCTCGATATACGCGTCCAGAGTCCGAAAGGTCCATGTCAGTCCGTCGCGCCCCATGCGCGCGATGGACTCGGAATACGGGAAATCGTCAATTGCCGCCGCCCGGC
>SKMI01000163.1 GCA_007121115.1 Paracoccaceae bacterium
CTTCGCGTGTGCGGCCCTTTTCCAGTGGCCGATAAGCATTTCCGAGGGAGCTGGCTCTGGCGGGGTCCTGGCCTCGTTACCTGGCGCCCACCTGTAAATACAGGCTCTCGGGAAAATCACGTCGCCACGGTCGCTGCGGGCCCGCCGCTTTCCAACAGACCCGGCAGCGATGAGGCAGCTCAGCGGCGACGGTCTTCGACCGTGACCCTGCGCGGTTCGATGGCCTGGCCCTGCGGCAGCAGCGCGTCCAGCCGCGACCAGAGCGTCGCGCCCTTGCCGCCCGCCGGGGTTTCGTCCTCGGCCATGCGCATGATGGCGATGGCGAACTGCACGCCGCCGAACACGATCCCGTTGAAGAACACCAGCAGGAACAGCGCCAGATACCCGCCCGAGGCGTTGAAGATCAGGTGCTGCAGGTTGGCCACGTTCGCCCAGAGCAGCAGCGCGACGAAGACGGCGGCAAGGGCGAAGCCGATCAGCACCTGTCGGATGTAGAGTTTCACGAGTTCAGGCATTAGGGAGCCTCCTTTGTGCATCTCTCTCAGATAACGCAGCGTCAGAGGGACGCAACCCCGCCGATGCCTGCGCCTCCGGGGCAAATCCGCGCAGCCGGGGTTGCGGACGGGGCGCGGATGCGGGCATCTGGAGCGCAGCAACAGGAGGCGGGACATGAGCAGGCAGGACGCAATTGCGCGGGCGGTGGCGGATTTTGACGGTGGGGGGTTTCTGGACGATCTGGCCGCGCTGATCGCGGTGCCGAGCGAAAGCCAGAACCCGGACCGGGGCGCGGCGCTCGACGCCTATCTGGCCGAGCACATGCGCCCGATGCTGGCGGGGATGGGCTATACCGTCGCCCGGCATGAAAACCCCCTCGGCCTGCCCCACCCGCTGCTGGTGGCCGAACGGATCGAGGACCCAAGCCTCCCCACGGTGCTGACCTACGGCCATGGCGACGTGATCCTGGGCCATGAGGGGCGCTGGAGCGACGGGCGCGACCCTTGGGCGATGGAGCACGCCGGAGACCGGGTCTACGGGCGCGGGGTCGCCGACAACAAGGGCCAGCATTTCACCAACATCCGCGCGCTGGGTCATGTGATGGCGGCGCGGGGCGGGCGGCTTGGCTTCAACTCGAAGATCCTGATCGAGACCGGGGAGGAGGCAGGCTCGCCCGGGCTGGCGGAGTTCTGTGCGGCGCAGGCACAAGCGCTCAAGGCGGATGTGCTGATCGCTTCGGACGGGCCGCGGATCGACCCGGGGCGGCCGACGATCTTTCTGGGCACGCGCGGGGCGGTGAACTTCTCGCTGACGGTCGATCTGCGGGCGGGGGCGCATCATTCGGGCAACTGGGGCGGGTTGCTGGCCAATCCGGCGACGCTGCTGGCGCAGGCGCTGGCCTGCATCACCGACGCACGCGGGGCGATCCGCGTGCCGGAGTGGCGCCCGGACAGCCTGACGCCGGACGTGCGCGCGGCGCTCAAGGATATCGCCCTGCCCGATCACCCCGACCTGCCAGTTATCGACCGCGACTGGGGCGAGCCTGGGCTGTCGCCCGAGGAGCGGGTGTTCGGCTGGAACGCCTTCGAGGTGCTGGCGCTACACGCAGGCACCCCCGAGCGTCCGGTCAACGCGATTCCGGGCCGGGCGGTGGCGCATTGCCAGTTGCGCTATGTGGTGGGCACGGACCCTGACGATATCCTCCCCGCGCTGCACCGCCATCTGGAGCGCGCGGGATTCGGCATGGTGGAAGTCGAGCCCACACGCGAGACGGCGTTTCACGCCACCCGCGCGGCGCTGGACGGCCCCTGGGTGCAACTGGCGGCGGCCTCGGTGGAGGCGACGACGGGCAAGCGCCCGGCGCTGATGCCGAACCTGGGCGGGTCGCTGCCCAACGAGTGTTTCGCGCATACGCTGGGGCTGCCCACGGTCTGGGTGCCGCATTCCTATGGCGGCTGCAACCAGCACGCCCCGGACGAACACGCGCTGATCCCGTTGATGCGCGAGGCGCTGGCGATCATGACCGGGCTATTCTGGGACGTGGGTGAACGCCGGGTGGACTGAGCACAGTCCGCGCTTTCCCAGCGCCGACCTTGCCGCTAACCTGACCCCGGCGGGACGAAAGGCGCCCCGCAAAGGGGAGGTAACCAATGTCCATGATCCGCGTATCCACATTCGAGGGCCCCGGCGCCGAGCCGGTGATCCGCGAGGTGCCCTGGCCCAAGGTCGGGCGCAAGGGGGCGCTTATCAAGGTTGCGGCCTGCGGGGTCTGCGGGACCGATCTGCACATCCTCAAGGGGCACTGGCCGAAGCCCCTGCCCTGGCCCTTCACCCTGGGGCACGAGATCTCGGGCGTGGTGGTGGAGATCGGACCCGATCTGAAAACCGACTGGATGGACCAGCCCATCGGCGAAGGGTCGAAGATCATGATCCCGCCCTTCATGCCCTGCGGCGATTGCCATTACTGCAAGCACTACCCGGAGCATTCCAACCGCTGCCAGACGCCGGTCTATTACGGGCGCTATCTGGGCTTCGACAAGGCGCCGCATCTGTGGGGCGGCTGGGCAGAATATGTCTATGTGGACCTGGAAATGCTGCCAGGGACCAAGATATACAAGCTGCCCGATGCCATGTCCCTGCGGCTTGGCGCGATGTCCGAGCCGATCACCTCGACCATCCGCGGGTTTGCCCGCGCGCAGCGCATGGGCGGGTTCAAATGGGGCGATACGGTGGTGGTGCAGGGGTCGGGGCCGATCGGGATCCTGGCCATCGCGGCGGCGCAGGAGATGGGCGCGGGCAAGGTGATCTGCGTGGGCGCGCCGGAAAGCCCACGGCTGGAACTGGCGCGCCGCTTCGGCGCGGCCGCGACCGTGGACATCACCACCATGACCGATCAGGCGGAGCGCATCGCCCATGTACGCGAGCTGTGCGGCGGGTTCGGCGCGGATGTGGTTATGGACTGCACCGGGCATCCGACCGCCGGGCCGGAAGGGATCGAGTTCCTGCGCGATTCGGGCTTCTACATCGAGATGGGGCAGTTCACCGATGCGGGCGCGATCATGACCAACTGGCACCGCTTCGTCGCCAAGGACATCACGATCATGGGCTCCTGGGCGTTCACGGAAAACGATCTGGCGCTGGGGGTGAAGATGCTGCACCACGCCGCCGACAAATACCCGTGGTTCGACATGCAGACGCTCTATCCCTTCGATGCCGACGGGGTGGGGCGCGCGGTCGCCGATGCCATGGCGATGCGCACGGTCAAGTCCACCATCACCCCCTTCCCCGAGATGCTGGCGGCCGAGGTCTGAAGCCGAGGTGTAGGCCCCGCCACGCCCGGCGCGTGCGCAGGGGCTGTTTGCCCGCGCACTGGTGTGCCGCGGGCGGGGCGGCTATGTCCGCTTGGCAGGAGGCATATGCGATGTTCTATGAACCCAAAGACGGCCACGGGCTGCCGCACAACCCGTTCAACGCCATCGTCACCCCGCGGCCCATCGGCTGGATCTCCACCCGTGGCGCCGACGGGCAGGACAATCTGGCGCCCTATTCATTCTTCAATGCCGTTGCCTATGTGCCACCGCAGGTGATGTTCGCCTCGACCGGCGCCAAGCCCGACCGAGAGGGGACCAAGGACAGCGTGGGAAATATCCGCGAAACCGGCGTCTTCTGCATCAATATCGTCGAATTCGCCGCGCGCGATGTGATGAACCGCAGTGCCGGACCCTGGCCGCGCGCAACCGACGAGTTCACCGACGCCGGGATTGCCCGCGAAGCCTGCCGCATGATCGATTGTCCGCGCGTGGCCGGCGCCCCGGCGGCGCTGGAATGCCGGATGACGCAGATCGTCCGGCTGGAAGGGGAAGCCAATTTCCTGGTGCTGGGCGAAGTGATGGGCGTGCATCTGCGCGATGATTGCCTGATCGACGGGCGTTTCGACGTGACCCGCTACCAGCCTTTGGCGCGCATGGGCTATCGCGACTATGCGGTGGTGCGCGAGGTCTTTGCCATGCCGCGCCCGGGGGAGTGACGCGCGCCCGCGCGCCCTTTGCAAAGCGCCGCGCGCTTCTTTATTCAGGCGCGAGCCTTGCAAGGAGCCCGCGACCATGGCCGCCGACATGCTGTCCACCGTCATCAAGCCCGTCCACCGCGAGGGGCACAAATTCATCGCCCTCTTTGCACTCGCCACGCTGGTGCTGTTCTTCATCTGGACGCCGCTGGGCTGGATCGGGGTGGGGCTGACAGTCTGGTGCTACTATTTCTTCCGCGACCCGGACCGCTTCACGCCCACGCGCGCGGGGCTGGTGATCAGCCCCGCCGACGGGGTGATCTCGCTCCTCGACCCCGCCGTTCCGCCTGCCGAGATGGAGATGGGCGACGCGCCGCTGACGCGCATCTCGGTGTTCATGAATGTCTTCAACTGCCACGTGAACCGCGCGCCCGTGCCCGGCACGGTGGCGAAGATTGCCTATCGTCCGGGCAAGTTCCTCAACGCATCGCTCGACAAGGCGAGCGAGGACAACGAGCGCAACGGCATGGTGATCGAGATGGCCGACGGGCGGAAACTGGGCGTGGTGCAGATCGCCGGGTTGGTCGCACGCCGCATCCTGTGCGTGGCGCGTGAGGGGCAGGACCTGGCGGTCGGCGAGCGTTACGGCATGATCCGCTTCGGTTCGCGGCTGGACATCTACCTGCCCGAGGGGGTGGAACCGCTGGTGGATGTGGGCCAGACCATGATCGCCGGCGAAACCGTGCTGGCGGACCTGCGGGCTGATGAGCCAGCGCGCAGCGCCGCGGTGCGCTGACCCATGGCCGCACCGCAACAGCCCCGCGCGCAACTGTCCCTGGTCCGGCTCATGCCGAATCTGGTGACGATCCTGGGCCTGTGCGCGGGGCTGAGCGCGATACGCTTCACCCTGGACGACCGGTTCGAAATCGCTGCCGCGCTGATCATCTTTGCCGCGCTGCTGGATGCGGTGGATGGGATGGTGGCGCGCAGTCTGAACGCGGCAAGCTCGTTCGGAGCCGAACTCGACTCGCTGGCCGATTTCGTCAACTTCGGCGTGGCACCGGGGGTGCTGGCCTTCGGCTACGCGCTGCACGGCGATTTTGCCGGGCCGGGCTGGATATTCGTGCTGGTGTTCGCGGTGTGCACCTGCCTGCGGCTGGCCCGGTTCAACATCAACCGCGATGCGCCCAAGACCAAGGGACGGCAGTTCTTCACCGGGGTTCCGGCACCGGCGGGGGCTATTCTGGCGCTGTTTCCGGTGTTTCTGGGGCTGGCCGGGATTCTGGACCCGGCCAAGGCGCCGCTGGTGGTGGCGATCTGGGTGGCGGCGGTGGGGGTGTTGATGGTCTCGACCCTGCGCACACCCTCGATCAAGGGGCTGCGGATCGCGCGGGACAGGGCGCTGTGGGTGCTGATCGGCGCGGCCTTTGTGGTCGGGCTGGGGATCACCCGGTTCTGGCTGCTGATGGTATTGGTCTGCGTGGCGTATCTGATCTCGGTCGCCGTGCTGACGGTGACACTGCGGCGCGGGCGGTGAGGGGCGGCCTGGAGCGGGCGAAAAACCGGACACCGGCGCGCGCTTTCATGCCAAATCCGCTTGACGCGGTCGGCCCCGGTGCCTATCACACCGCCATCGCGAACATAGCGATATGGCGAGCGGTTGTAGCTCAGTTGGTTAGAGTACCGGCCTGTCACGCCGGGGGTCGCGGGTTCGAGCCCCGTCAACCGCGCCACTTTCTCACAAGGCCCCGGCTGCTGCCGGGGCCTTGTGCGTTTCTGTCATCCCACAGGCGCACACCGGCAGCCCACACCCTGCGCAGGATCGGGCGCCGCAATGATGCAGATCAATAATCGCCCTCCCTGCGACATCATCTGCATTGCCCCGCCCGCAATGAGATTCTAAACACAAGACAAAGCCAGTGATCGCCCTGCGTGCGGGACGGCACCGAGTCGAAAAAAATGGGAACGGGAGACACCTATGGCCGACGCAGCCACCCATGGAGAGGGACACGAGGACCAGCGCAGCTTTTTCGTTCGCTGGTTCATGTCGACGAATCACAAGGACATCGGGATCCTGTATCTGTTCACCGCGGGCCTCGTCGGTTTCATCGCCGTCGCGTTCTCGGTCTACATGCGCATGGAACTGATGACGCCGGGCGTCGACTACATGTGCATGGAGGGCGCGCGTTTCCTGAGCGCCGCTCCCGAAGGCGAATGCACCCCGAACGGGCATATCTGGAACGTGATGATCACCGCCCATGGCGTGCTGATGATGTTCTTCGTGCTGATCCCGGCGCTGTTCGGCGGTTTCGGCAACTACTTCATGCCGCTGCATATCGGTGCGCCGGACATGGCGTTTCCGCGTCTGAACAACCTGTCCTACTGGCTGTTCGTGGCGGGTGCGTCGATGGCGGTGATCTCGGTGTTCTCGCCCGGCGGCAACGGCCAGCTTGGCACCGGCGTCGGCTGGGTGCTCTATCCGCCGCTGTCCACGACCGAGTCGGGGCTGGCGCTTGATCTGGCGATCTTTGCGGTCCACCTGTCGGGGGCCAGCTCGATCCTGGGCGCCATCAACATCATCACCACATTCCTGAACATGCGCGCGCCGGGCATGACGCTGCACAAGGTGCCGCTGTTCGCCTGGTCGATCTTCATCACCGCGTGGATGATCCTGCTGGCGCTGCCGGTGCTGGCCGGGGCGATCACCATGCTGCTGACGGACCGCAACTTCGGCACCACCTTCTTCGATCCGGCGGGCGGGGGTGACCCGGTGCTCTATCAGCACATCCTGTGGTTCTTTGGCCACCCCGAGGTGTATATCATCATCATCCCGGGCTTCGGCATCATCAGCCACGTGATCGCCACCTTCGCGCGCAAGCCGATTTTCGGCTACCTGCCGATGGTCTATGCCATGGTGGCGATTGCCGTGCTGGGCTTCATCGTCTGGGCGCACCACATGTACACCGCCGGCATGTCGCTGACCCAGCAGACCTATTTCATGGCGGCAACGATGGTGATCGCCGTGCCGACGGGGATCAAGATCTTCAGTTGGATCGCCACCATGTGGAAAGGCTCGGTCAGTTTCGAAACGCCCATGCTCTGGGCCTTCGGCTTCCTGTTCCTGTTCACCGTGGGCGGGGTGACCGGGATCGTTCTGGCGCAGGCGCCCATCGACCGGGTCTATCACGATACCTACTATGTCGTGGCGCACTTCCACTACGTGATGTCGCTGGGCGCCGTGTTCGCGCTGTTCGCGGGCATCTACTACTGGATCGGCAAGATGTCGGGGCGCCAGTATCCGGAATGGGCGGGCAAGCTGCATTTCTGGGCGATGTTCATCGGCTCGAACATCACCTTCTTCCCGCAGCACTTCCTGGGCCGTCAGGGGATGCCCCGGCGCTATATCGACTACCCCGAGGCTTTCGCGCTCTGGAACTATGTCAGTTCGATCGGGGCCTTCATCTCGTTTGCCTCGTTCCTGTTCTTCATCGGCGTGGTCTACTACACGCTGCGCTACGGCAAGAAGATCGAGGAAAAGAACTACTGGAACGAGCACGCCGACACGCTGGAGTGGACGCTGCCCTCGCCGCCGCCCGAACACACGTTCGAAACGCTGCCCAAGCGCGAGGACTGGGACCGCCAGACCGCGCACTGACAGCGCCTTCACGGAACACCGACAAGGCCCCGCCCCGGTGGCGGGGCCTTTCGTTTGCGCCGGGCGCGGGATGCGGCGCATTCGCGCTTGCCTCGTCGCCGGGCGCACATATGATTCGGGCAACGCACAGCATGCAGGAACCGCCCGCCGCCCATGCCGTATCAAATGGTCCAGGAAAGCCCGACACAGGCCCGCATCGATCTGACGCCCAACCGATCGCTGGGGCCACACGGGTTCGTCTGGTTCATCGGATTGACGGCCGGTTTCCTTTTGCTGCCGCTGATCGCGGTACTGGGGACGGTGGTGCTCTGGGGACTCTTGCCCTTCATGGGCGCGGCGCTCTGGGGGGTGTGGTATGCGCTGACGCGCCACAGCGCCGATCAGGCCCGCCTGCGCGAGGAACTGACGCTCAGCCGCGAACGGATGCACCTGACCCGCCACCAGCCGCGCGGCCACCCCCTGACCTGGGAAGCGCACCCCTACTGGGTGCGCCTGACCCTGCTGGACAAGGGCGGGCCGGTGGAGAATTACCTCACGCTTTCCGGCAGCGGGCGCGAGGTGGAACTGGGCGCCTTCCTCAGCCCCGAGGAGCGTGCCCACCTGCACGACGATCTGAGCCGCGCGCTGGCCCGGCTGCGCTGACCCACCGCGCTGGCCCCGCCTGCACTGGCCGGAAGCCCCCGGACGCTTGCAAATGCGCTTTTCGCGCCCGGCGTTCTGTCCTACACAAAGCCATGCGCTGGACGGTCCCCAATATCCTGACGATTCTGCGCCTGCTGGCCGCGCCGGGCGTGGCGGTGATGTTTCTCTATTTCCACCGCCCCTGGGCCGACTGGTTCGCGCTGATCCTTTTTGCCATCGCCGCCATCACCGACTTCTTCGACGGCTATCTGGCGCGCTCCTGGAAGCAGGAAAGCCGCATCGGCGCCATGCTGGACCCGATCGCCGACAAGGCCATGGTGGTGATCGCGCTCCTGGTGATCACCGGCTATTCCGGCATGGACCCCTGGCTGATCCTGCCCGCCACCATCATCCTGTTCCGCGAGGTCTTCGTCTCGGGGCTGCGCGAGTATCTGGGCGACCGCTCGGGCTTGCTGAAGGTCACCTCCCTTGCCAAGTGGAAGACCACGGCCCAGATGATCGCCATTGCGGTGCTGTTCCTGGCCATGGGGCTGGAGTACATCCGCGCGAACGCCGAAGCACGCGAACACGCCGCGCTGCTGGAAACGCTGGCGGATCTGGGTTCCGAGGACCTGAACGTGGTGATGGTGGCCGAATACGGCGGGAACTTCTTCTGGATCACCGGGCTGGCGCTGATCTGGATCGCCGCGATCATGACGCTGGTCACCGGCTGGGACTATTTCCGCAAGGCGCTGCCGCTTCTGAAGGACGAGGCAACATGAAACTCGATGTGCTGTATTTCGCCTGGGTGCGCGAACGCATCGGCGAGGGGCGCGAGGTCGTGGAAACCGAAGCAGCCACCGTGGCCGATCTGGTCCGCGAACTCAGCGCCCGCGAGGAACGCTATGCGCTGGCGTTTTCGGACCTGACGGCGCTGCGCGTGGCGGTGGATCAGGAGCTGACCGGCTTCGACGCGCCGATTGGCAACGCGCGCGAGGTGGCGTTCTTCCCGCCCATGACCGGGGGCTGAGCCGATGCGGGTGGAGGTGCAGGAAGCCCCCTTCGACTTCGGCGCCGAATGCGCCGGCTTCGCCGCAGGACGGACGGACACCGGCGCGGTGGTCACCTTCTGCGGCGTGGTGCGCGACGATGGCGGGCTTCAGGCGATGGAGATCGAGCATTACCCCGGCATGACCCGCGCGGCCATTGCCGCGATGGCCGAGACCGCGCGCGAACGCTGGGCGCTGACCGATGTGCTGGTGATCCACCGCTACGGCCGCCTGCGGGCGGGCGAGCGGATCATGATGGTGGCCACCGCCGCCCCGCACCGCGCCGATGCTTTTGCCGCCGCCGAATACCTGATGGATTACCTGAAATCCCGCGCCCCGTTCTGGAAGAAGGAACATGGCCAGGACGGCGCCCGCTGGGTCGACGCCCGGACCGAGGACGAGGAGGCGCTGGACCGCTGGTAAGCCTCTGCCCCGGACCCGTTCCCCCACACCGTCGCGGAAGGGAAGCGCCCGCGCGGGCGCTTGGCCGACCACTAGCAAACCGCGTAGCTCAGGCCACCGCGTCCACCACCAGCCCGCCCTCGCCCAGCGCATAGCGCAGGGTGTAGCCGGTTTCCGGGTCGGGCGCCCACCAGTAGCTGATCCCGTCGAACCAGCGGCTCAGGTCCTCGCCCGCACACGTCGGCAGATAGGCGCACCAGACCCGCGGATCGTAGAACCGGAACAGCACCACCCGGCCATCGGGCAGCATCGCCTGCATCGCCGGGCGCAGCTTGCGGCGCAGGGTTTTCAAATCGCAGTCCGCCCAGCAGACCAGCCCCCAGTTCGCGTGCCAGCCTTCGTTGCGCAGCGCCGCGTGCAGGGTCGAGCCGTCCTGGATCAACACCAGATGCGGCGCATGGGGCCAGAGGTCGGGGTCCGGCGGGCCACCGAAAAGGCACATGGCCTCCGCCTCTTTCTCCAGAAGCGGATACAGCCGGTCGTCCTGCGCGCAATCGATCAGCGCGTATAGCGGCATGGGTGCGTCATTTCCTGCCACTGCCCTTCTTGCCGCCCGTGCCGCGGCTCTTCTTTGCCGCGCCTCCGGACTCGCGCTTGCACGGCTCCACAAAGGGCGCGCCGGTCTTGGCCGCAGCTTTCAGAGCGCTGCCCTGCGCTTTGGGCGCCATCGCCGGGCTGGACGACAGCTTCTCCGGCGCGGTCAGCTTGTCGCCCGGCTTGTCGTTGCCGGGATCGAAGGACCCGCCCTGTCCGGATGCGGGCGCCGTGCCACCGCCACCGCCGCCGCCGCCGCCGCCGCCACCGCCGCCGCCAGAATTGCCGATGATGACATTCGGGCTGCCCATGACGATCTTGCCCCCGTGCGCGGTGCTGTCGCCCAGCCGCGCGGCCGGCAGGAAACAGATCGATACCGTGGGCGAACCCTGCGCAATCATGTCTGGCGGCCCCACGCAGGTGCACATGTCGGTCACCCGCGCCGCGGGCTGGAAATTGATCAGCACGGTCGGCGCGCAGGCCGGCAGCACCGGCCCGCCCACATGCGGCACCGGCGGTGTGCCGGGCGTGACCATCGGACAGGTGTGCATGTCACCAAGACGTGCTGCCGGAGGCATGGCCGCCCTCCCCTATTGCTCTTGCGTGTGCCCTTGTTTGTGCTCTTGCCGGTGACCGGGCCGACAGTCTTCGGCAGACTTCAGCCTAGCCGCAGAAGGCTCGTGCAGCAATTCCTTTGTGCGGCGCGCCCGGGGCATCGGCAATTCCGGTTGGATGTTGCGCAGCGTCTTGTTGCCTGAAATGACCGGAGCGCGTAGACTTTCGGTATATTCGCTCCGGGATCTTTTCATGATCAGGATTTCCGCGACCCAGCTGGATACCCTGCGCGCAGCGCTGGAGCGCGGCTTCCGGCGCCGGGCCTGGGATCACGTGAAGAAGGAAAGCGCGTCGCTGGGCAACCCGGACGATGCACGGTTGCGCGCGTCCTTCGACCTGTCGGAAGCGTATGTGCGCCAATGGGGTCTGGCCAGCGAACAGGTGCGGATCGGGCTGCTGAAGCTGGCGATCATGGAGGGCGAGGCGCCCTTCCGCGACCCGCAGTTTGCCGCCATCATGTCCGACGGCACGCGCCCTGAACGTCAGCGATTGCGCATGGCGGCGGCCTATCTTCAGCAGATCGCGCAGACCACCACACCTGCGCCCATGCGGAGCACCACGCGATGAACGATACGCCCGGAAAGCCGCCCCCCAAACCGCTCCCCAAACCGCCCTCCAAACCGGCTGCGGCCCAAAAAACCGTGATTGGCACGAACCCTGACATGGGCGGGGCCGGTGCGGGAGCGGCCGGAGCAGGCGGGGCCGGTGGCGCAAGTGGTGCTGGCGGCGCGGGCGGGGCCGGAGACGCAGGCGGCGCCAAGGCTGGCGCCGGGCAGGGCAAGTCCGGAGGCGAGGGCGCCGGAGCCTCCGGCGCGGCCGGTCCGGGCGCGGGCGAGGGCAGGGCGCCAGCGAACAAGGGGCCAATCATAGGCTCCCACCGCCAGAAGACCGTCATTGTCTCGGATCCCGCCAAGCCCCCACCGCAGCCGGACCCGGAACCCGACCCGTCTCCGGTCGATTATGATGCCGATGACGAATACGACGACACTGACGATGACGCAGGCGACCCCGATGACGACTCGTATGACGGCGACGACGAGGACGATGGCGAGGAAGACGCCGATCTGCCCGAAAGCACCCAGAGCATCATCGATTTCCTGGACGAGCAGCAAAAGAAGCGCGACGAAAAGTGGCAGAAGCTGCTCGACGCATTGCACGAACAGGGCTTTCTGGCCGAAGCCGACGAGGACGCCTGCGCGACCTGCGGCAGCACGCCGCCGCCAACGCCGCCCTGCTGCGTCACCATGCTCGAGGTCGAGTGCGGGCATTCCGGTCGCGGCTTCACCCTGATCCCCCCGGACACCAAAACCAATGAAGACAAAGACCAGGTGATCCAGTGCGTCGCCGACAAGGCAAGCGCGTCGCCGGGCAAGGGCGCGGTCGACAAGATCAAGGTCAAGCTCAAGGGCGGGCCGTGCAACCGCGGCAAGGACGGCTATCCCTATGTCAAGCTGGCCGGCGAGAACCTGGGCACCTCGGGCGAAAAGGAACTGGCCGCCCCCAGCGCGCATGCGCTCGCCCCGCTGAAGCTGCGCGAGTTCATGCGCCTGTTCCTTGTGACCGACGCAAGCTGGACCAAGAAGAGCTACAAGGGCTCGGTCGTGGCCTGCGAAGGGGTCGAGGATTTCGGCTTCCGGGTGGACGTGTTCCCGAAGCGCAAGTGGGAAGGCAAGGTCAACCTGAAGCTCGATATTCCGAAGGACGACAAGAAATCCTCGGATCTGCCGTTCGATTACGGCGGCGAGATTTCGTATCAGGACGGGCACAACAAGTCCAAGGTCGAGCTGCCCAAGTTCTTCGGCGAGAAGAAGAAGGACGACGACGACGCCAGCGACCCGTCCAGCGGGTTCACCGGCATCGTCGGCATGGTGATGGTATTCTACAACGCCTTCGACATGCTGGCGTCCGAGGCCAAGGGCCCGTCGATCGTCAGCACCAAGGTCAAATGGCCCAATGTCGAACTTGGCGGCGGCGCCGAACTGGTGGAGGCCAAGGGCAAGTGGAACACCCATTGGGAAGGCAAGGTCTTCTTCAGGGCCGCGCCGCTCATCGGGATGGAGTTCAAGGTCGATATCCTGGGCGGCATCATCTACCTGATCCTCTCGGGCGCTGCCAGTCCCGCAGCGGGCGAGGTGTTCCTGCGCATCCGCAAGGTGCTGGAAGGCGACCACAAGCTGGGCAAGCACCAGCCCGCCAAGGTCAAGATGCGGATCGATCTGATCGCCACCGGCGACATCAAGGGGCATGTCGAATGGAAGTGGAAATTCGCCACCGGCGAGACTGACGATGAGAAGAAGAGCAAGGGCGTTTCCACCAGCGGCGAAATCGGCGGCGAGATCAAGCTGCAGGTGAAGGGCGAGCTTTCGGGCGAGTTGAAACTGCTCATCGTTTCGGTCAGCGGCGGCTACCAGTTGACGGCCGAATCCGCGGTCGGCGCCAAGTTGCAGGGCAGCAGCAAGAAGGGCGGGGTCGACTGGAAGGGCCAGGTCTATTTCAAGGGCCTGACAATCAAGGGGGTCTTTTCCTACGGCGTGGCGGGCAGCTTCCTCTCGGGCAAGAAGGAGGGCAAGTCGCTGCGCAAGCACAAGGGCAAGGGCAAGCGCGATATCGAGCATTTCAATATAAAGCTGATTGATGAATACCAGTGGCCGAAGAAGAAGGACAGCAACCTGGCCGAGCAGGGGGCCGTGTGATGGCAGCCCCGTCCTTCTTCCTCGAACTCGAGATCCTCGAACGTCCGTGCGAGATCCTGTTCAACGGCGTGCCGGTGCTGCGCAGCCATGACGGGTTCCGCATCGACACCCGCATTCCGATCACGCAATTCGTGGTGCAGGGCGCGAACAAGCTGGAATTCCTGTTCATCCTGGAAGATCAGGACACCGTGCCGCCCTTCCCCGGCGTGACGGCGACCCTGCTTGCGCGCGCGGCGCCGGGCGAAACTCCGCAGCCCGTGGCGCAGTTGGCGCGGCACGGCCCGATCCCCGAGGATACCACCGACCCCGAAGGCGCAGGCCCCACGCCGCTGGGCGAGGCCGGACCGGTCGAGATCCGTCTGGACCGCGAAGATGACATAATCTCGATCAGCCGGACCATCACCATCAACACGCCGATGCCCCGCTGGGCCTTTGCCGATTCGGCGCCGATCCCGGAAAACGACGCGGTGCGCGAAAGCCTTGTGGAGTGGCACCGTTTCTTCCACGGCCTGCTGACCGAGGGGCAGACAGATGCCATCGTCGCCCTGCACGCCGAAAAGGCACGCGAACTGGCGCAGGCCTATGACACCACCGTGGACGCGATCCTGGGCGAAATCGCGCTGCCGTCCATGCATGAAAACCCCGAATGGCGGCTGCTCACGCCCGACTGGGACAACACCGATATCGAGCTGGCCGCCGACGGGCGGCTGGTGCGGCTGTTCGACCCGGACGAGGGGCATTTGATCGTCTATCGCGACGATATCGCGCTTTTCTGGTCCTTCGAACTCTGGCTGCGGGTCGAAGACGGCCAATGGGTGATCGCCCGCTGAGGGCTTGCACCGCCCGCGCCCTTGCGGTTGAACTCCCGGTGGCGGCAGGGGAGGTAGCGCATGACGGACCCGGTGAGCTATGCGCGCGACGGCGCGGTGGCCATGATCTGCATCGACAACCCGCCCGTGAACGCCGCGTCAGTGGCGGTGCGAGCCGGGCTGGTGACGGCGTTCGAACGGTTCGCGCAAGATGAAGGCGCGCGGATCGCCGTGCTCTATGGCGCCGGGCGCGGCTTTGTCGCCGGGGCCGACATCACCGAATTCGGCAAGCCCCCGCGCCCGCCGCTCCTGCCCGATGTGGTGAGCGCGATCGAAGCGCAACACAAACCCGTGCTCTGCGTGCTGCACGGCGCCACGCTGGGCGGCGGGCTGGAACTGGCGCTGGGCGCGCATTACCGGCTGGCGCTGACCGGCGCGCGCATGGGCCTGCCGGAAGTGACCCTGGGCATCATGCCCGGCGCGGGTGGCACCCAGCGCCTGCCGCGCCTGATCGGGGCCGAGGCCGCGCTGGAGATCATCACCTCCGCCCGCCCGGTGGATGCCCCCCGCGCGTTGGACCTGGGCCTTGTGGACGCGCTGGTCGAAGGCGACGACCCACACACGGCGGGGCTGGCCCATGCGCAGCGGCTGCTGGCCGAAGGCGCGCCCGTCCACCGGACCCGCGACCGCCCCGCCCCGCCTGTGGACGCCGAGGCCGTGGCCACCCTGCGCGCCCGCTGCGAAAACCGCCACCGGGGGGAAATCGCCCATGGCGTGGCCATCGATGCGGTCGTGCAGGGCGCGGCGCTGCCTTTCGACGACGCGCTGGCGCTGGAGCGGCGGTATTTCCTGAAGCTGATGGACAGCCCGCAGCGCGCCGCGCTGGTCCATGCCTTCCTCGCCGAACGCGC
>SKMI01000234.1 GCA_007121115.1 Paracoccaceae bacterium
TCCCGCGCGCCGCGCTGCCCGCGCTGTTGACCGGCTGGCAGGCCGATGCCGTGCTGACCCACGCCGCGCGCGACCCGGTCGCCGTGGCCGAAGGGCGCCTGCTGCCAAGCGAGTTCCGCCGCCGGGGCGTGCTGCTCTGGCGTGCGCTGAGCGGGCGCTGGTAGCGCGGTTTTCCGCTGCGCGCCGGGCGCGGGCGTGCTATGGCTCTGCGCATGTCCTTGTGGTCCCGCATATCCGATGCGCTGGCAGCGCTGCGCCAGGGAGAAAGCCTGAGCGCGGTCTTCGACCGGCTGCGCACGCCGCCGGAACGCACGGTGGGCTTTGCCATTGCGGTGATCGCACTGGGGGCCAAGATGGCCAAGGCCGACGGGCGCGTGACCCGCACCGAAGTCGCCGCCTTCCGCGAGATCTTCCACATCCCGCCCGAGGAAGAGGCCAACGCCGCGCGGGTCTTCAACCTGGCGCGGCAGGACGTGGCAGGCTTTGACGCCTATGCCCGCCGCATCGCCCGCATGTTTCCGCCCCGCGACCCGGTGCTGGTGGACCTGATGGAGGGGCTTTTCCATATCGCCATGGCGGACGGCGCCTTGCACCCCGATGAAGAGACGTTCCTGACCGAGGTCGCGGCGATCTTCGGGCTGACCGACCGGTGCTGGCGCTGCCTGCGCGCGCGCTTCGTCGGCGATGTGGAGCCGGACCCCTATGCGGTGCTGGAGGTCGAAGCCGACACACCGATCGAGGATATCCGCCGCCGCTACCGGCAGGCGGTGCGCGACACGCACCCTGACCGGCTGGCCGCGCGCGGTGTCCCGCCCGAGGCGGTGCGGCTGGCCGAGCGCCGCCTGCGCGATGTCAACCGCGCCTGGGAAGCGATCCAGCAGGACCGCGCCGCGTGACTGTGGCAACGCCGCTGCGCATCGCCACCTTCAACGTGGCCTGGTTCAACGCTTTGTTCGACGATCAGGACGGCCTGCGCATCGATGACGGCGCATCGGGGCGGCACGGCATCACGCGGGCGCAACAGCTTGACGGGCTGGCCGCCGTGTTCCGTGCGCTCGATGCCGATGCGATCATGGTGATCGAGGCCCCGGACGAAGGGCCGGGCCGCTCCTGCGTGGCGGCGCTGGAAGGGTTCGCGCAGGCCAGCGGCCTTCGGGCGCACCGGGCGCTGATCGGCTTTGCCAGTGACAGCCAGCAGGAAATCGCCGTGCTGTTTGACCCGGAGCGGCTGCGCCTGATCCATGACCCGGCACCCGGGCGCGACGGCGCGCCGCGCTTCGACGGCCAATACGGCTATGACGACCCGGTGACCGGCCGCCCCGAGAAGGTGCGCTTTGCCCGGCCGCCGCTGGAGCTTCTGTGCGAAACGGCCAGCGGGGCGGTGTTCCGCATGATCGGCGTGCACACCAAATCCAAGGCCCCCGCCGGGGCGCGGGATGGCGCGGACCTGCAGCGGCTGGGGCTGGAGAACCGGCGCAAGCAATACGGCCAGTGCTGCTGGCTGCGCGCGCGGATCGACGATCACCTGCGCGCCGGTGATCCGCTGGTGGTGCTGGGGGACTTCAACGACGGCCCCGAGGTCGATGAATTCGAACACCTTTTCCCGCGCACCGGGGTGGAGATCGTGCTCGGTTGGGATCAGCCCGCTGAGATGCAGCTTTACGACCGGCACGCCCGCATGGGTTTGAGCAAGCATCTGGCCGGCGCCCCGGTGTCGGCCCGGTTCCGGCTCCCGGACGGGCGATTCCTGTCGGCGCTCCTGGACTACATCATGGTTTCGCCCGATCTGCGTGAAAAGGCGCTGGAATGGCGCGTCTGGAACCCTTTCGACGACCCCGGCTGCTATGGCGACCCCGGCCTTTGCGCGGCGCTGATGGCGGCCTCGGATCATTTTCCGGTGACCCTGGACATTGACCTGTAGCGCGCCGCCCTGACCTGCGGTTATCCTTGCTCCATGCGTGGATTGCGACATTGGGTGGCGGCGGTCGTGCTGGGGGTTGGTGTGGCCCTGCCCGGCGCGGCCCTGGCCGACGAGAGCGATGCCGAGGGACAGTCCCTGGCCGAAGCGCTGGAAGGGCTGCGCTCCGGGGCCGAGGCATTGCTGCGCGGCTGGATGGACGAGGTCGAGCCCTATCTGCGCGAGCTTGAGCCGAAGGGCGAGGCGCTGGCCGAAGAGATGACCCGGTCCTTGCGCGAATTGTTCGAGCCGCTGGGCGGGATCGGTGCCTACCACCCGCCCGAGATCCTGCCCAACGGCGATATCATCCTGCGCCGCCGCCAGCCCACGCCGGAGGATGAAACCGACCCGCCCGAAGCTGACAGTGCCGACACCGAGGGGGAAGATCCCTTCGAGCTCTAGCGACCGGCAAGACCCCCGAGCGGCCTTGCGCGTCAGTCTTCTGTGGCTGTTGCCGTGCCGTTGCGCCTGGCGGTGCGCACCTTCGGTTCCACCTGCAGCATCCGCGCCAGCCCCTTGAAACGCTGTTCCGCGACCTCGGTGAACAGGTCCTGCGTCTCCGGGTTCAGGACCAGCTCCAGGACTTTCTTCTTGGGGAAATACTTCAGCGTGCCGCCGTTTTCCGGCCCGTCCATGGAAAACATCGCGCCAAAACGCATGGCGCGGCCCAGCACCTGCGCGGCGCGCAGCCGCTCCGGCGACAGCATCTTCGCCGCCTCGGCCAGTTGCGCCACAGCGCCATCGGTCTTGTAGCGATACATCAGCGCGAGGCCCAGAAACACCCGCTCGTCATGGGCCAGTCCGCCCAGGTTGGCGCGGGTGGCGGTGTCGAAGCAGGTGTCGGCGCGGTAATCGGGGTGGGCGCGCCAGTTTACATCATGCAGCAGGCAGGCGGCCTTGATGATGCGCAGCGTCTTGTCGGGCGCCGACCTCCAGAGCGGCAGCAGGAAGTCGAACAGCTTGCGCCCGAACCCGGGCAGGCGCGCGCTCTGGTGCTCGTAGAAGCGGCAGGCCTCGATCAGCGGGTCGCGGCGGCGCAGCTCCTCGGGCATCTGCTCATAAAGAATGCCCTCGCGGATGCCGTAGCCCGACACATGCACCCGCGTGGGATGGAACACGTGCACCAGTTGCCGCAGCACCACCGCCGCCAGCGGCACCAGCGCGATCCGGTCCGCCGACAGCCCGGTGCGCGCGCGCAATGTGTTCAGATCATGATCGGCCACCCAGTCCAGCGTCTTGCGGATGGATTTCGGCGTCATCGCGTATTCGTGCAGCACCGTCAGCGGATAGTTGCGCCGCGCCATGTCCAGCCGCGCCAGCGCCCGCCAGGAGCCGCCGACCAGATAGAGCGCCTCGTGATGATCGCCGATCTCGTCGCGCAGCCCGTGCAGGATCTTCCAGACGTGGGATCTCAGCCCCTTCTTGCCGCCCTTGACCTGCTGCAGGCGGAACGGCCCCAGCGGCGATGTCACGCAGCGATGCACCTGCCCGGCCCCGACCTCGGCCAGTTCCATGGACGACCCGCCGATGTCGCAGACCAGCCCCTCGGCGCCGGGCCAGCCGGTCAGCACGCCCTGGGCGGACAGCCGCGCTTCCTCGGCGCCGTCGATGACCAGCATTCGCAGCCCGGTCTCGGCCTCGACCTCGGCCATGAATTCGGGGCCGTCCTCGGCCTCGCGCATGGCGGCGGTGGCAACGATGGTCAGGTTGGACAGGTTCATGCCTCGCGCCAGCAGGGCAAAGCGTTTCATGGTGGCCAGCGCGCGGGTGCGTCCCTCGGGGTGCAGGCGCCCGGTTTCGGCCATCCCGCGCCCCAGCCCGCAAAGCACCTTTTCGTTGAAGAAATACGCCGGGCTGCGTGCGGCGCCGTCAAAGACCACCAGCCGGACGGAGTTCGAGCCCACATCGATCACGCCCACATGGCTGAGCGCCCGCGCCGAGGGATCGTTGAACAGGGGGCGTCCGAAAAACCCCTTTTGTGCCTCATCGGGCGAACTGCCGTCCATCCGCTGCGTCTCGCACAGATCATCGCTGTTGCAACGACCCTAGCGCCGCGGGCAGGGCGGGTCAATTCGCAAGAGCGCTTGACTTGGCACCCCGCCCGGCAAAGGATCGCCGAGGTCAGGGCAGGGGGGCGCATGGCGGGCCGGATCGCCGCAGAATTCCGCCGGTTGGGCAACACCATACGCTGGTCCTGGGCGGGATGGTGCGCGGCCTGGCGGTCCGAGAAATCGCTGCGGCAGTGGAGCGCGGCGCAACTGATCTCGGTGGCGCTGGCGCTGTGGCTGCCGCTCGGGCTGACGGAACGCGCGCTGATCATCGCGCTGGGGTTCCTGGTGCTGGCGGCAGAACTGTTCAACACGGCCATTGAAACCGTGGTCGACGAGATTTCCACCGAACCGCGCGAGGCCGCGCGCAGGGCCAAGGACTGCGCCTCGGCCGGGGTGGCGCTGACGGCCATCGCGGCGGCCGCGGCCTGGCTGGTGCTGCTGTGGGGATTGGTAGCGCCCGGATGATCCGGGTCAGCGCTGCCCGCTTGCGGGCAGCACGCCCCCGA
>SKMI01000133.1 GCA_007121115.1 Paracoccaceae bacterium
GGCGTCCGGCGGTTCAGATCGGTCGACATGGTCACTCTCCTTTCTATCCGGTCATGAAACCACGTCAGAGGGGCGCAGGCGGGGCGGGTCTGCGGCGATTTCGTGCCGGGCGCCGCCGCAGGGGGCGGTCAGGTCGTGCGCTTCTTTTCCCAGCGGCCGCTTTCCTCGGACCAGTATTCGGCGCGCAGCCCGGCGTCCTTCATGGCGCGCCACTGCGCCCGCGCCCGCGCAAGCGCGGCCTCATCGCTGCCGTCGAACAGGATGCAGGCGCGTTCCATGGTGCGCACCTCCTCGGCAGTGACCTCGGCCCCGTCGATGGAGACCAGGTAGCGCGGATCGTTGGGCAGGGCGGGGCCGTCGGTCAGCAGCACCGGCTGGTCGGCGTCATGCGGACCGCCCGCCAGCCCGTGTGGCAGGAAGCTGTCATCGGCGATCAGCCACAGTTTTTCGTCCAGCCATTCCAGCCGCGCGCGATCCGTCCCGCGCACCGCCACGCGCCAGCCGGCCTGAAGCGCCTTGCCGACCAGCATCGGCAGCGTCTCCTCCAGCGGGCGGCGTGTCAGGTGATAGAACATGGCGTGTCCCATGGCGGGCTCCGGGCGATGCGCTCAGGGGTCTTGATACGCCAAGCCCGCGCCGGGTTCAAAGCCCACGCGCTCACTCCGGATAGAGCCGCAGCCCCGGCGGCGGCGCCTCGGCCCAGGTGCGCAGGCGGCTTTGCAGCGTGCCGCAATGCAGCTCCATCCGGTGCCCGTCCGGGTCCAGAAAGTAGACCGAGGCGCCTTCGGAGCGATTCTCCTGCCACTCCGGCGCATGGGCACGCAGGCGGGCGGCCAGCGTGTCGAATTCCTCGGGCGCGCAGGTGAGCGCGATGTGGGTGTAATCGCGGCGCCGGGGCAGGGGACCGTCATGGCGCATCAGGCACAGCCAGAGCGCGCCGCCTTCCAGATAGGCGCCATGCGCCATTCCATCCCGCGCCCAGTCCGCCACCAGCCGCAGCCCGGCCACATCGCGCCAGAAGGCGACCGAGCGGGCCAGATCAGTAACCGCAAGGGTGACATGGTTGACGCCGGTGATCATGCCAGCCTCCCTGCCGTCCTCGCCCGCTTTTCAGAACCCGCCGCCCTGCTGCCAGGGCTGGACCAGATTGCCGAACCGGGTGAAGCGCCCTTCGAAGCTCAGTTCCACCGTGCCGATGGGGCCGTGGCGCTGCTTGCCGATGATCACCTCGGCCTTGCCATGGACCTTTTCCATGACCTCCTGCCATTTCGCCATGGCGTCGAGGTCATGATCGCCAGGCTTTTCGCGTTCGCGGTAATACTCCTCGCGGAAGACGAACATCACCACGTCGGCGTCCTGCTCGATCGACCCCGATTCGCGCAGATCCGAAAGCTGCGGGCGCTTGTCGTCGCGGTTTTCCACCTGCCGCGAAAGCTGCGACAGCGCGATGACGGGGATGTTCAGTTCCTTGGCGATGGCCTTCAGCCCCTGCGTGATCTCGGAGACCTCCTGAACGCGGTTCTCCTTGGACATGCCGCGCAACAGTTGCAGGTAGTCCACCATCAGCACATCGAGCCCGTGGGTCCGCTTCAGCCGCCGGGCGCGGGCGGCGACCTGCGCGATGGGGAGCGCGGGCGTGTCATCGATGTAGAGCGGGCAGGACTCCAGCGCCTTGGCGGCCTCGACGAAGCGGCGGAATTCCTCTTCGGTCATGTCGCCGCGGCGGATCTGCTCGCTGGGTACCTCGGCGGCCTCGGACAGGATGCGCGCGGCCAGTTGCTCGGCGCTCATTTCCAGGCTGAAGAACCCCACGCAGCCGCCTTCGATCGCGCCTTCGGTGCCATCGGGCTTCTGGCCGCGACGATAGGTTCTGGCGATGTTGAAGGCGATGTTGGTGGCCAGCGAGGTTTTCCCCATTGAGGGCCGCCCGGCAAGGATGATCAGGTCCGAGGGGTGCAGCCCCCCGAGCTTGCGGTCCAGATCGGCGAGGCCGGTTGAAATGCCCGAAAGCTGCCCGTCGCGCTGATAGGCGGCGTTGGCCATGTTGACCGCATCGGTCACGGCCTTCAGGAAGCTCTGGAAACCGCGTTCGGCGACACCTTGTTCGGCCAGCTTGTAAAGCCGCTGCTCGGCCTCGACGATCTGTTCCTTCGGTTCGCTGTCCACATCCACCCGCGCGGCGCGGTCCGAGATCTCCTGCCCCAGCTGGATCAGGTCCCGCCGGACGGCGAGTTCATAGATCATCTGCGCATAGTCCCGCGCCGCATAGGCCGAGATCGCCGCGCCCGCGATTCGCGCCAGATAGGCCGGGCCGCCCAGTTCCTGCAGGCCCTCGTCATCGTCCATGAACGCCTTGAGCGTGACCGGCGAGGCCAGCGCACCCTTCTGGATGCGGGCCGAGGCGATGTCGAAGATGCGCTGGTGCACCGGGTCGAAGAAATGCGCGGGCTTCACCAGCGCCGAGATGCGATCATAGACGTCATTGTTGACCAGGATCGCGCCCAGCAGCTGCTGCTCGGCCTCGATGTTGTGGGGCAGCGCGGGTGTGTCGGCATCGGGGCCTTCGGGGCGGATGGCGGTGACTTCGTTCATGGGCACGGGCGACTCGGGGTCAGGGGCGGATCAACGGGGCGGGTCAGCGAGGCAGATCATCGGAGCGGTCGAGGTGTTGTTGGCGCGGGACACGCCAAGGGCCCAGAGCGACGGGGCCGCGCCTCTGCGCGGGTATCCTGCGGGCGCGACCCATATGCCGCGGCGGTGGTGCGAGAGCAAATTGTATAACCCTGTGCACAAACTGTGAGTGCAGTGGGGACGACCGCAGTTCCCAAGCATATTGCGGCATGCGTGATGCGGACGTCAAGATGTTGCGGGTAACGGCATGTCCGCGTGGCGCGGCACCGCCGTGGGGCAGGCCTGTTGACGCAACGTAATCCCGCTTCCCGGCCGATGACGCGGTGAAGGTGGCGCTCCCGCCCGTCTTCACCCCTGGCGGGGCTCATCCCGTTGGGCCGGGCGCGCGCTGACGCGCGCGCGGAAGCGCCTGTGGCAGGCTTGCCGCCCCTTCAGGCAGGCAGGTCGGAGCGCACCTCGGGTGCCATGGGCGGGGCCAGCGTGAGCCCGCCCTCGCGCGCGAGGAAGTCCACGATCTTGTCTACCCCGTCCCCCGTGCGCAGGGAGGCCATGACCACCGCTCGTCCGGGCCGTGCGGCGCGCGCGTCGGCCTCCAGCCGCGTTGCGTCCACGCCCACATGCGGCGCGAGGTCGATCTTGTTGACCACCAGCAGGTCCGATTTCGTCAGCCCCGGGCCGCGCTTGCGGGGGATGTCCTGCCCGGCGGCGGTGTCGATGACATAGACGGTCAGGTCCGCCAGTTCCGGCGAGAAGGTCGCCGCCAGATTGTCGCCCCCCGATTCGACCAGGATCAGGTCGAGGTCCGGAAACGCCGCGTTCAGGTCCGCGACGGCGGCGAGGTTGATGCTGGCATCCTCGCGGATCGCCGTGTGCGGGCAACCGCCGGTTTCCACGCCGCGGATGCGCTCCAGCGGCAGGACCTGGGCCCGCATCAGCGCCTCGGCGTCCTCGCGCGTATAGATGTCATTCGTGATCACCGCCATGGAGCACCGCGGCGCCAGCGCGCGGGCCAGGTGTTCGGTCAGCGTGGTCTTGCCGGCGCCTACGGGGCCGCCGATGCCGATGCGCAGGGGTCCGTGTCTGCTCATGTCCGGTAGATCCTCACGTCCAGTGTTTCGTGCTCCATGGCCGCCATGTCGGCGCCGAAAGCGGCGGTGCCAAGGTCTTCAAGAGTGGCGCCGGCGGCGTGGGCCGCAAGGTCGGCCACCAAAGGCCAGAGCCGCGCCAGCACCGCGTGGCCTTCGCCCTGGCCCAGCGGCATGGCGCGCATGGCCACGGTGGCGAGGTTGGTGACGAACCCCTGCAGGTAGAGCGCGATGACCTGCGTGGGCTCGGCGCCGAGGGGCCGGACGGCCTCGGCCACCGCAAGCGGCAGGGGGCGCGGGGGCAGGGGGCGGCCTGTGACCTGCGATACCATGCGGGCAAAGGCTGCGCCCTGGTCGGCAGTTTCCCGCAGCCGCTCGGCCGCGGGTTGCAGCGCGCGGCTCTGCGCGTCGAGCGCATCGAGGTCAGCACCGGGACGCAATCCCGCCGCCAGCAGAACCGCATCCTGCCAGCCCGCGCCGAAGCGCAGAACATCCGCCAGCCAGTGTTCCAGCGCGGGGGCATCCGCCACCGCCCCGCTGCGCAACGCCGCCTCCAGCCCGTGGCTGTAGGCGAAGGCGCCGGTGGGAAAGGCCGGCGTGAGCCACTGTGTCAGCAGCAGGGTGTTGACATCTGGGCCAGTCGACTCAGGCATTGGGCAGCTCATTTTCACGCGAACTTAGCTTGCTACCAGCTTGAGATAGTGATGAAAAATCTCCATCTCAGGCATTGGGCAGCTCATTTTCACGCGAACTTAGCTTGCTACCAGCTTGAGATAGTGATGAAAAATCTCCA
>SKMI01000344.1 GCA_007121115.1 Paracoccaceae bacterium
CTTCAGCGGCGCCGACAGGTCCGCCGCGCCGATCATCTGCCCGGCATCGGTCACCGGGGCGTCATTGGCCCGCGCGCCGCCTTCGGCGATCAACCGCTTCGCCTCCTTGCCCGTTTTCGTCAGCCCTGCGCGCACGAAAAGCTGCGCCATGGGCAGCCCCGCGCCCAGATCGTCAGCGCTCAGCGCCAAAGTTGGCAGGTCCTCGCCTGTCCCGCCACGCTCGAACACCGCGCGCGCCGTTGCCTCGGCCGCCGCTGCCGCCTCGGCCCCGTGGCACAGGGTCGTGACCTCGTTGGCCAGGATGATCTTGGCGGCGTTCACCTCGGACCCCACCAGCGCACCCAGCCGGTCGCACTCGGCCAGCGGCAGTTCGGTATAGAGCTTCAGGAAGCGGCCCACATCGGCGTCGGTAGTGTTGCGCCAGAACTGCCAGAACTCATAGGGCGACAGCATGTCCGCGTTCAGCCAGACCGCGCCGCCCGCCGATTTGCCCATCTTGCGCCCGTCCGAGGTGGTCAAGAGCGGTGTGGTCAGTCCGTAAAGCTCGGCATCCGCGATCCGGCGCGCCAGGTCGATCCCGTTGACAATGTTGCCCCATTGGTCCGAGCCGCCCATCTGCAACAGGCAGCCGTGGCGGCGGTAAATCTCCACGAAATCATAGGCCTGCAGGATCATGTAGTTGAATTCCAGGAAGCTGAGCGATTGCTCCCTGTCCAGCCGTGATTTCACGCTCTCGAACGACAGCATCCGGTTCACGCTGAAATGCCGCCCCACATCGCGCAGAAAATCCAGGTAGTTCAGCCCGTCCAGCCAGTCGGCGTTGTTCAGCATCACCGCATCCGCCGCGCCAGCGCCATAGCGCAGGTATTTGGCAAACACCTCCTGCATCCCGGCGATATTCGCGTCGATGGCGGCGGCATCCAGCAGCGGGCGCTCCTCGGCCCGGAAGCTGGGATCGCCCACCTTGGTGGTCCCGCCGCCCATGAGCGTGATCGGCTTGTGTCCCGTCTTCTGCAGCCAGCGCAGCACCATGATGTTCAAGAGGTGCCCCACATGCAGCGACCGCGCCGTGGCGTCATAGCCGATATAGGCCGGGACCACCCCGGCGATCAGCGCCGCGTCCAGCCCCTGCAGGTCGGTGCAGTCGGCCAGGAACCCGCGCTCCAGCATCACGGTCAGGAAATCCGATTTCGGGCGATAGGGGGTCATTTCCGCTTGTCCTCGGGTCCGGGTTGCGGCTGTCTATAGCGGGCAGGCGGGACAAGGGAAAGGGCATGCGCAAGGGCAGGGCGGTCCAAGGCCCGATGCGGGCGCTCGGCACCATGTCGGGCACGTCACTGGACGGGGTGGACGCGGCGGTGCTGCGCACCGACGGCGAGTGCATCGCAGGATTCGGCGAAACCGCCTTCCGGCCCTACACCCCAGCCGAACGCGCCACCCTGCGCGCTGCCCTGGGCCGCTGGCCAGGCGAAACAGGGGTGGAGGCGGCGGCCGAGGTGGTCGAGATCGCCCACGCCGAAATCATGGCCGGGTTCGACGGCATCGACATCGCGGGCTTCCACGGCCAGACCCTCGCGCATGACCCGGACCAAGCCCGGACGCATCAGGCCGGGTCCGGCGCGGTGCTGGCCCATGCGCTGGGGGTGCCGGTGGTCTGGGATTTCCGCAGCGCCGACATGGAACTGGGCGGGCAGGGGGCGCCGTTGGCCCCCTTCTACCACTTCGCACTGGCGCACCACATCGGCGCCCGCGAACCGCTGGTGTTCCTCAACCTCGGCGGGGTGGGCAACGTGACCTGGGTCGACCCGGCTCAACCGTCCCCCGAGGTGCCGGGCGCGCTTCTGGCCTTCGACACCGGGCCGGGCAACGCGGCGCTCGACGACCTGATGCTGGCGCGCACTGGCGCCGTGCGGGATGAAGGCGGCGCGCTCGCGGCGCGCGGCACCCCGGACCGGGCCGTGGTCGATGCCCTGCTGGAAGGACGCTTCTTCCACCGCATCCCGCCGAAATCCCTCGACCGTGGCGCCTTCGCGCGGCTCGCCGAGCGGGTTGCGCATCTCGGGGACGAAGACGCCGCCGCCACCCTCGCCGCCTGCACCGCCGCCACCGTGGCCGCCGCCGCGCAGCACTACCCCGCGCCCCCCGCGCGGATGCTGGTCACCGGCGGCGGGCGTCACAACGGGACCCTCATGGCCATGATCGCGGATGCCGCATCCTGCCCCGTCGCCCCCGTCGAGGACGCGGGCCTCGACGGAGACATGCTCGAAGCACAGGCCTTCGCCTTCCTCGCCGTGCGCGTCGCGCGCGGCTTGCCCACCTCCTGCCCGGGCACCACCGGCGTCGCTGCCGCCGTCGGAGGCGGCCAGATCAGCCGGCCATGAGCCCGATCTTCATCTTGCCTGAAAATACCCTCGGGGGTGAATGCGCGCTTCGCGCGCAGAGGGGGCAGAATGCCCCCTTGCCCCGGCCAGCCCGAAAGCGCCTAAGCGTCGGCGAAGCGCGCCAGAACCCCGGCCATGAAACGCGCGCGGATCGCTGGCGCCTCCATCATCAACTCATGCTCGGCACCGTCGAGAACCTCCAGCGCGCCGCCGGGCCAGGCGGCCATGCGCCGTTCGATCGCCTCGGAACTCACGATCTTCTCGCGCGTGCCCAGCCCACAATATGCGGTCACGTTGGGCGCGGAGCGGCGCGCCAGCGCCGCAACCTCGTCCAGCGCCGCGCCCAGCCAGCGCAGGCTTGGCGCGCCAAGCCGCAACTCTGGATGCAGGTTCACCTGTTTCTGCATCCAGGCATAAGTGTCAGCATCGGTCGTCAGATCATTATTGTCGAACGGGTTTTCCCACAGGCGGAATTCGATCCCTGCGCCGGGGACGGGCACGCCATCGCGCCCTGTCAGCCGCGCCGCCCGCGCCAGTCCGGCCATGCCCAGCCGCATGAACCGGCCCGCGCGCAACCCCCACATGGGCGCGCTGAACGCCACGGCCCGCGCCGGCAGCCCATCCATCAGCGCCCGCAGCGCAATGCAGCCGCCCATGGAGTGTGCCAGGACCACGCGCGGGCGGTCGGGCGGAAACAGCACCTCCAAAGCTTCAGACCAGGCCGCAACATCGCGCTGAAAATCACTGAAATCGCTGACATAACCCAGCAAGGGATCGCCATGCAGCCGGTCCGACAGCCCCTGGCCGCGCCAGTCGATGACCGACACAGGATGCCCCGCGGCCACCAGATCGCCGACCACGCGGCCATATTTCTCGATCACCTCGGTCCGGCCCGGGAACAGCATGACCAGCGCCCCGTCGCCGCCCCGCCAATGCGCCACGCGCAGCCGCACGCCGTCGTCCGCCCTGATCCACCCCGCCTGCCCGCCCGGTGGCGCGTCGGCGATGGCACTGAACAGCGGTGCGGCCTCTCCGCTCACCCCAGCGCCTCAACCCAGCGCTGACGCCAGCTTCATCGCCATGCCCATGTTGCCGTCGATCTTGAGCTTGCCGCCCATGAAAGCCATGGTCGGGCTCAGATCGCCCTCGAGGATGCCGCGAAAGGTGTCGGCGTTGGCGGTCAGGGTCACGTCGGCCTCGTCGTCGCCCTCGCGCACGCCGTTTTCGTCCAGCATGATGCTGCCTTCATCGTCGATGACGAACTTGGCCGTGCCGTCAAAGCCGCCGGACATTTTCTGGGACAGGGCGGCCACGGCCTCATTGATGGTGTCGCTCATGAGATACTCCGTTTGTGATGAGCGCGGATATGGTTTTTCCGGCACTCTGCGTTACACTCGAACTATGGTTACGGAGCCTCGCAGACTCAATCGTGCCGTTGCGGCATTTTTGGCCGCAGCGCTTCTGGCCGTGCCGGGAGCGCCCCGAAGCGGCGCTGCGGATATCGCCGGATCGGTGCCGGCACCGGACATCGCCGCACCCTTCGTCGACGAAGAAGTGCGCGAATTGCTGGACGAACTTGCCGACCCGGAGCAGGAGCGCTGGCAGCGCGTCGAACGGCGCATCCTGCGCATCTGGTCGCAATCGGGCTCGGCCTCGGCGGACCTGCTCCTGCAGCGCGGGCGTGAGTCGCTGCGCACCGGCGACCCGCGCACGGCGATCGAGCATCTGACCGCACTGGTGGACCACGCGCCCGGTTTCGCCGAAGGCTACCACGCCCGCGCCACCGCGTTCTTCATGGCCGATCAATACGGCCCCGCCGTGGCCGATATCGAGGAAACGCTGCGCCTGAACCCGCTGCATTTCGGGGCGCTTTCGGGGTTGGGCGTGATCCTGGAGGAGCTTGAGATGAAGGCCGAAGCGCTTGAAGCCTTCCGCGCCGCCCACGCTATACATCCCCACCGCCCTGACGTAAAACGCGCCATAGACCGGCTGGAGCTGGCGCTGGAGGGGCGGCCTCTCTGACAGGGCCCAGCGCTGCGGTCCGGACCGGCAAGAACGGGCAGCGAAGAACGGGCAGATTGCACTCATGAACATGCGCGCGCAGTCCCGGTCGGTGGCCGTTCTGGGACCGACGAACACCGGCAAGACGCATTACGCCATCGAACGGATGCTGGCCCATCGCACCGGCGTCATCGGCCTGCCGCTGCGGCTTCTGGCGCGCGAGGTCTATGACCGCATCCGCGCCCTGCGCGGCCCCGATGTGGTGGCGCTGGTTACAGGCGAGGAACGGATCGTCCCTGACCGGACCCAGTACTGGGTCTGCACGGTCGAGGCGATGCCGCTGGAGATCGGCGCCGATTTCGTCGCCATCGACGAGATTCAGCTTTGCGCCGACCCCGAGCGCGGCCATGTCTTCACCGACCGCCTGCTGCATGCGCGCGGGTTGCACGAGACGCTGTTCATGGGGTCCGATACCATGCGCGGGGCGATTGCCGCGCTGGTCCCCGGCGTGCAGTTCCAGCGCCGCGAACGCCTGTCCACGCTGGGCTACGCCGGGTCGAAAAAGCTCAGCCGGATGCCCGCGCGCAGCGCCATCGTCGGGTTTTCGGTGGAGAACGTCTATGCCATCGCCGAGTTGCTGCGCCGTCAGAAGGGGGGCGCGGCGGTGGTCATGGGGGCGCTCTCGCCGCGCACGCGGAACGCGCAGGTAGACCTCTATCAGAACGGCGATGTGGATTACCTGGTGGCCACCGACGCCATCGGCATGGGGCTGAACCTGGACATCAAGCATGTGGCGTTTTCGGCCACGCGCAAGTTCGACGGGCGGCGGATGCGCGATCTGGGTGCGGATGAACTGGCGCAAATCGCGGGCCGGGCAGGGCGGCACATGGCGGCCGGCACCTTTGGCGTGACGGGCGAGGCGCGCCCGATGGGCGAGGCCACGGTCGAGGCTATCGAATCGCACCGCTTCGCCCCGGTGCGCAAGCTGCAATGGCGCAACGCCGCGCTGGATTTCGGCACGCCCGCACGGCTGGTGGCCTCGCTGGAGCGGCACACCGGCGATGACTGGCTCACCCGTGTGCGCGATGCCGACGACCTGCTGGCGCTCAAGGCACTGATCGACGACCCCGAGGTGACGCCCCGTCTGGGCGGGCCGCAGGATGTGCGGCTGTTGTGGGATGTCTGCCGCATCCCGGATTTCCGCGGGATTTCCGCCAGCGAACACGCGGGGCTGCTGGCGCGGCTTTACGGTTTCCTGCATGATTCGGGGCGCATCCCCGCCGACTGGCTGGCCCGCAACCTGGCGCGGATCGACCGCACCGACGGGGATATTGACACGCTGTCGCGGCGGCTGGCGTTTGTGCGAACCTGGACTTATGTGGCGCAGCGCCGTGGCTGGGTCGATGACGAAAGCCATTGGCGCGAGGCCACGCGCGCGGTAGAAGACCGGCTGTCGGATGCGCTCCATGCGCGGCTGACCCAGCGGTTCGTGGACCGGCGCACGAGCGTTCTCATGCGGCGGCTCAAGCAGAAGGAGAGCCTTGTGGCCGAGGTGAACGACAAGGGCGAGGTGACGGTCGAGGGCCAGTTGATCGGGCGGCTGGAGGGGTTCCGCTTCCGCCCGGACCAGACCACCGGCCCCGACGAGGCGCGCACCCTGCGGCAGGCCGCGCAGGCCGCCCTGGTGCCGCATTTCCACCTGCGCGCGGACCGGATGTACAATGCGCCCGACACCGAGTTCGAACTGACCGAACAGGGCGGGCTGATGTGGGGCACCGATGCGGTGGGCAAACTGGCCGCCGGGGCGGACGGCCTGCGCCCGCAGGCTGCGGCCTTTGTCGATGACGAGGCCGGGCCGGACGTGGCCGAAAAGGTCCGCCGCCGTCTGCAGCACTTCATCGAACGCAAGGTGGCCGCGCTCTTCGAGCCGCTGCTGGCCATGTCACGGGACGAGGCGCTGACCGGGCTGGCGCGCGGCTTTGCCTTTCAACTGGTCGAGGCGATGGGGATCCTCCCGCGCGAAAGCGTGGCGCAGGACGTGCGGGCGCTGGATCAGGAGGCGCGCGGCAGCCTGCGCAAGCATGGGGTGCGGTTCGGGCAGTTCACCATCTTCCTGCCCGCGCTGCTGAAACCCGCCCCGACGCGGCTGCGGCTGGTGCTGGCCGCGCTCCACGCCGGGCGCAGCGAGTTTCCCGAAAGCCCGCCGCCGGGGCTGGTCACCATCCCCAACCTGCCCGAGGTGCCGCCCGAGGATTACCTGCTGGCGGGATACCGCCCGTCGGGCGAACGCGCGATCCGGGTGGACATGCTGGAGCGGTTGGCGGACCTATTGCGCCCGCAGGACAGCCGCGCGGGGTTCGAGGCGACGCCCGACATGCTGTCGATCACCGGCCTGACGCTGGAGCAATTCGCCGACCTGATGGCGGGCCTCGGCTACACCGCCGAACGCGGCGAGCGGATCAAGCAACCCGCCACGCCCGAGACGCCAGCACCCACAGCCAGCGGCGACGCGGCTCTGCCCGAGGGCGCAGAGAGCACCGAGGCCACGCCTGCGGACACGGGCGCCACCGATGGCGCGCCCGCCGAGGACGTGCCCGAGGGCGAGGCCGACGCTTCCACGACCGCACCCGAACAGACCGAAAGCGTGCAGGGTGAAGAAACGGCACCCGACACAGCCCCGGAAACCGCGGCCGAGACCGGAACGCAGGCACCCGCCGAAGAGTCGACCGGGAGCGAGGCAGACCCCGCCCCGGAGATGGAGGTCTATTTCACCTTCACCTGGGCCCCGCGCGGGCGCCGGGGTGCAGGGCGCGGCGACCGCCGCGCGACCAGCGACGCGCCCGGAGCGAAATCCGGCAAGCCGAAGGGCAAGCCGCGCAAGGACAAGCCCTCGGGCGAACGCCGCGCCGGTCCGCCCAAGGGCAAGGGCAAGCGCGACGACAAGCCCGCCACCTACAGCTCCGGCCCGCGCAAATCCGACCGCATCGACCCCGACAACCCCTTCGCCGCCGCACTGATGGGGCTGCGGGACAAGTCCTGATCCGTGTTTAACGAGAAGGAGGAGCAACAATGGCAATCGCATCGGCAAAGATGGGTGCGAAGGAAGCGATAAGGGCCGCCTTCGATCACTTCGATGACTTGTTTTCGGATGCAGACCCAATCCACGTCCTCCTCGAAGGTGTAAGCTTCAATGATGCGAAGGGTCAGTGGGTCGTTGCCATCGGTTTCGAAACCGGCAGGACGCGCCGCGTGAAGGGCGAGCCGCCCAATCTTTTTGGGCAGGTGGTCGAGCCGGTACGAGAGGTACGCAAGTTTCATTTAGCCGACGGAAACGGCGATCTTATCGAAGTAAGCTGAATTGCGTTCAGTCGTCGTTGACACGAACCTGCTGGTCTTGCTGCTGATCGGAACTGTCGATCGTGCCCAGGTGGGACGCCACCGGCGGATTCGATCATACGATGTAGAGCAATTCGATTACCTCAGAGAGCTTTGCGCCAGCGCGCCGCGGCATTTCTCGACTCCGCACATCCTCACCGAGACTTCAAACCTGCTGGAGATTGGTAACGCCCCGCGCATTGTTGGCCTTGAGGCTATTTTCACGGCCTATGTCAACAAACTGAATGAAGTTTTCGAGCCTTCGGAGAGCTTGGTGGCAGCTACCTCCTTCTCGAGCTTTGGTTTGACGGATACCGCGATCTTGCGCTGCTGCGCACGGCACGGAGCCACGGTGATTACAGACGATGTCGGACTGCATCGAGCTATCACCAGCGCAGGAGGGCAGGCAGAAAACCTGTGGCACTCTTTCACGCCGCGAGGTCGCAAATGACGAACGCCGAAACACTCCGCATCGACAAATGGCTCTGGCACGCGCGGTTCTTTCGCACGCGGACGCTGGCCGCCAAGGCGGTGGCGGGGCAGGGGGTGCGGGTGAATGGCGCGCGGGTGAGCAAGCCCGCCGCCAGTGTCAGCCCCGGTGATGTGCTGACCTTTGCCATCGGCACGCGTGTCTGCGTGGCCCGCGTGCTTGCCCTTGGGACCAGGCGCGGCCCGGCGCCCGAGGCGCGCGCGCTCTACGAGGATCTGTCGCCACCGCCGCCACCGCGCGACCCGGCCGCACCCCGCGCCACACCCGGCGGGCGGCCCGAGAAACGCGCCCGGCGTGTTTTCGACGCGGCCCGCCGCGATGCGCTTGATTGATCCGGCGCGGTTGATTAGTTCCCCCGAAACCTTCCTTGTGACCGAACCTCTGGAACGCGCGACATGACCTATGTGGTGACCGACAACTGTATTGCCTGCAAATACACCGACTGTGTCGAAGTCTGTCCAGTGGACTGCTTCTACGAGGGCGAGAACATGCTGGTCATCCACCCTGACGAGTGCATCGACTGCGGTGTGTGCGAACCCGAGTGCCCTGCCGATGCCATCCGCCCGGACACCGAGCCGGACATGGACAAATGGGTCGAATTCAATCGCAAGTATTCCGAGATGTGGCCGGTGATCATCACCAAGAAGGACCCGATGCCCGACGCCGACGACCGCGACGGAGAGGCGGGCAAGCTCGACAAGTACTTTTCGGAAGCGCCGGGCGAGGGCGGCTGACCGTCCCATTTCCGTTCAGGATTGACGTAGCGTAAGGCGCCCGGCACCGCGACCGGTTGCGTTCGGGACTTTGATTCGCACGTTTTTTGTGTTAACAATCCGTCACAAGAAACCGCAACCTGTCCCGCGCATCTGCAGAACTGCTCGTCTGCGCCAGATGCCTATGTCGCTCACAGTCGTCGTTCGGAGGCTTTGCCTTTCGAGGGACGATTTCTTGCGCGCTGTCGGGGCCCCGGGGGAATATAGAATGTCAAGAACCAAGAAGGCCGAGTTCCGGCCCAACGATCATGTTGTGTATCCCGCCCATGGTGTGGGCAAGATCGTCTCGATCGAAGAGCAGGAGATTGCCGGGCTGAAGCTGGAACTCTTCGTGATCTCGTTCGAGAAGGACAAGATGACACTGCGGGTGCCCACCAACCGCGCGGTCGATGTCGGCATGCGGTCGCTGTCCACGCCCGATGTGGTGGACAAGGCACTGGCGACTTTGCGCGGAAAGGCGCGGGTGAAGCGGGCCATGTGGTCGCGCCGGGCGCAAGAATACGAGCAGAAGATCAATTCCGGCGACCTGCTGGCCATCGCCGAGGTGGTGCGCGACCTGCATCGCAACGACGACCAGCGCGAGCAGAGCTATTCCGAGCGCCAGCTTTACGAGGCGGCGCTGGAACGGCTGACCCGCGAGGTGGCCGCCGTCAGCGGCGGGGACCAGGCCCGCGCGCAGGAACAGGTGACCGAGGTGCTGCTTTCGCGCGCTGCCTGAGCGGCCCGGATCATCATGGCATTGGCCGCGTCCCTCCGGGGCGCGGTCTTTTCTTTTCGGGCGTCATTTCTGCGGGCCTGGCCGGCCTTGCTCCCGCGGGGTCGCGTGCCGTATAGCATGGCGCCGAACACGCATCATTGCATCACAACCGGAGGTCCCATGGCAGGCCATTCCAAATGGGCCAACATCCAGCACCGCAAGGGGCGGCAGGATGCAGTCCGCGCCAAGCTGTTTTCCCGTCTGTCCAAGGAAATCACCGTCGCCGCCAAGATGGGCGACCCGGACCCGGACAAGAACCCGCGCCTGCGGCTGGCGATCAAGGAAGCCAAGTCGAATTCGATGCCCAAGGACAACATCGAGCGCGCGATCAAGAAATCGCAGGGCGGCGATGCCGACAATTACGAGGAAATCCGCTACGAAGGCTATGGTCCCGGCGGCGTGGCGCTGATTGTCGAGGCGATGACCGACAACCGCAACCGAACTGCCTCGAACGTGCGCTCGACCTTTGGCAAGCATGGCGGGAATCTGGGCGAGACCGGCTCGGTCGGCTTCATGTTCGACCGCATGGGGCAGGTGGTCTATCCCGGTGCGGTGGGGGACGCGGAAACCGTGCTGATGGCGGCGATCGAGGCCGGGGCCGAGGATGTGGAAAGCACGGAGGAGGAACACGTCATCTGGTGCCAGGCCGGGGACCTGAACGCGGTGTCGACGGCGCTGGAGGAATCGCTAGGTGAATCCGAGACCACGCGGCTGGTCTGGCGCCCGCAGACCACCACCGAACTGGACCTGGAAGGTGCGCAGAAGTTGATGCGGCTGATCGAGGCGCTTGAAGATGACGACGACGTGCAATCCGTGACTGCGAATTTCGAGGTCTCGGACGCCGTGATGGCCGAACTTTGAGCGCGTCGGATTATGTGATTGCCCCGCCCGCGCAGGCCAGCCTGCCCGTGCGCGGCAGCGACGCGCGATTTCCGGTGCACCGGGTCTACTGCATCGGGCGCAATTACGCCGCCCATGCCGTGGAAATGGGCCACGACCCGGAGCGTGAGGCGCCGTTCTTCTTTCAGAAGAATCCCGGCAATCTGGATGCCTCGGGCATCTTTCCCTACCCCGACCGCAGCGTGGACGTGCAGTTCGAGGTCGAGCTTGTGGTGGCGCTTTCGGGCGGTGGGCGCGATATCCCGGCGGAGCGGGCCGAGGCGCTGATCTGGGGCTATGGCGTCGGACTGGACATGACCCGGCGCGACCTGCAGGGGCAGGCCAAGAAGGCCGGGCGCCCGTGGGAGGTCGGCAAGGCCTTCGAGCATTCGGCGCCCTGCAGCGCGCTGGTCCCGGCGTCCGAGATCGGCCACCCGACCGAAGGGGCGATCCGGCTGCGCGTGAACAGCGAGACGCGTCAGGAGGGTGATCTGGCGCAGATGATATGGAAAACGCCCGAGATCATCGCCGTGCTGTCGCAGTATTTCGAGTTGCGCGCGGGCGATGTGATCATGACCGGCACCCCGGCCGGTGTGGGCCCCGTGGCGCGCGGCGACGTGATGGAGGCGCATGTGGCGGGGGTCGGCGATCTGGCGGTGCGGGTGACCTGAACCGCCGCGCGGTGCATCGGCCCGCAAAAGCGCCCCCTCAGCGCCCCGCCCGCCCCCACCATGGCACTCCGCGCCTGCGCACAGGCGGGTTTGTCTGCGACCAATGCGCTCACCGGGCGCTCACGGGGCGCGCGCTCAGTCCTCGCGGTGGTAGAGCCATTCGTAGATCGGCTCCAGCGCGTCGTGATCGAAGAGCGACGACACCGACGTCCCGCCCCAGGTGTTCAGGATCGCCTGCGCGAACATCGGCGCCGTGGGCACGATGCGGATGTTGGACGCGGCCTTGACCTCGGGGCGGGCCTCGATGGAGTCGGTGATCACGAGTGTTTTCATCACCGAGTTGGTGATCCGCTCCACCGCCGGGCCCGACAGCACGCCATGGGTGATGTAGCTGTGCACCTCGGTGGCACCGGCGTCCTTCAGCACCTCGGCGGCCTTGCACAGGGTTCCGGCGGTGTCGCAGATGTCATCGACGATGATGCAGGTCTTGCCCGTGACTTCGCCGATCACCGTCATCTCTGCCACTTCACCGGGCTTCTCGCGCCGCTTGTCCACGATGGCCAGCGCGCAGCCCACCCGCTTGGCCAGTTCCCGCGCGCGGGCCACCCCGCCCACGTCCGGCGAGACGATGGTCACATCCTCCAGCCGCCCGTTGAAATGGTGCATCACATCCAGCGCGAAGACCGGCGCGGCATAGAGGTTATCGACCGGAATGTCGAAGAACCCCTGAATCTGCGCCGCGTGCAGGTCCAGCGTCAGGATGCGTTCGATCCCCGACTGCGCGATCATGTTGGAGACCAGCTTGGCCGAGATCGGCGTGCGCGCCTTGGTCCGCCGGTCCTGCCGCGCGTAGCCGAAATAGGGGATCACGGCGGTGATCCGCGCCGCCGAGGAGCGCTTCAGCGCATCCGCGATGATCAGCAGTTCCATCAGATTGTCATTGGCGGGGTTCGAGGTCGGCTGGATGATGAACATGTCCTCGCCGCGCACGTTCTCGAACACCTCGACGAACACTTCCTGATCGCTGAACCGTTCCACCCGCGCGTCGACCAGATCGACGGTCATGCCGCGGTGCATGGACATGCGCCGGGCGATGGCGCGCGCCAGTGTTCGGTTGGCATTGCCGGAAATGAGCTTGGGTTCGCTGGTGGCGGGCATGGCGTCCTCGGGGTGGCGGATGTTGGGGGATGGCAGGGCGGTTTCAGCGGGTTGACACCGCTTACCACCCTGTCCGAGAGTTTCAAGCATGCCGTTCCGTCCCGGCCCTGTGCGATGCGGGCCAAGGCGAACGGGAAGCAAGCGCGACTCGAGGGGGCCGAGCCATGGTGCAGATCGACTATTACCTGACCCCGGTGTCGCCCTGGGTGCACATGGCCGGGGCGCGCCCGGCGCGGATCGCCGCCGCCGCCGGGGCGGAGTTGCGCTATCTGCCGGTGGATCCCACGGCGCTGTTTGCGCGCACCGGCGGGCTGCCGCTGGCCCAGCGGCACGAGTCCCGCCGCGCTTACCGGATGCAGGAGCTGCGCCGATGGTCCGCGCATCTCGGCCTGCCCATGGTGCTGGAGCCGAGGCATTTTCCCACCAACCCGGCGCCTGCCTCCTACGCGCTGATCGCCGCACAGGCGGCGGGCGGGGGCGACATGGCCGCACTTCTGGCCGCGCTGACCCGCGCGTGCTGGGAGGAGGAGCGCGACATCGCCGAGGATGCGGTGATCCGCGACTGCCTGGAGGGCGCGGGCTTCGATCCGGGGCTGGCGGATTCCGGCATGCTGGTGGGCGCCGAGACCTATGCGCGCAACCTGGAATCGGCGGTGGCCGGGGGGGTGTTCGGCTTCCCCTTCTTCATCGTCGGAGATGAACGCTTCTGGGGGCAGGATCGCCTGGACATGCTGGCCGCGCATCTGGGGTTGGACGCCTGAGCGATACGCCTGTCATGCGCTTCGGCACACCGGGTGCGCGTGCCGCGCTGCTGCTGCACTGTTCGCTGGGTCACAGTGGCGGCTGGGCGGGAGTGATGGGCGCGCTGCGCACCCCGCTGGACGCGCTGGCCTTCGACCAGCCGGGACACGGGCGCGCGCCGGACTGGGACGGGGCTGGCGATTATCATGACGCGGTGACGGCGCAGGCGGCGGCGCTGCTGGAGGGCCCGGCGGTGGTGATCGGGCATTCCTTCGGTGCCACGGTGGCGCTGCGGCTGGCGCAGGAACACGCACGCGCCGTGGCGGCGCTGGTGCTGATCGAACCGGTGCTGTTTGCCGCTGCGCGCGGCGATCCGCGGCATGGTGCGCATCAAGCCTCCGAGGCGGCGTTCACCGCGGCGATGCGCGGCGGCGACCATGCGCGCGCGGCCGAAGCCTTTCTGGCCCGCTGGGGTGACGGCACGCCCTGGGCGGCCCTGCCGCCGCCCGTGCGGGACCGGCTGGCCGCGCAGATGCCCCTGATCGCCGCCGCTGCCCCCGCGCTGAATGAAGATGGCGCCGGGCTGCTGGGGCCGGGGCGGCTGGAGCGGACCGCCTGCCCGGTGTTGCTTCTGCGGGGCGCAGCCTCGCCCCCTGTCACCGCCGCGATCACCGAGTCCCTTGCCCGGCGCCTGCCGCGGGTCACTTGTGACGTGATTACCGGTGCGGGCCACATGCTGCCCCTGACCCATCCCGCCGAGGTGGCTGCGCAAATCGACGACTTTCTGGAAGCGCCTGCGACCGAGACAGTGCCCCCCGGACCGACCGCCGCAAGGTGACCCGGGCCAGTGCGCGGGCCGGGTGGGGACGGCACCCCATTTGGCACGGTCAGCCCCTGATCACCGGCAGGGGGTATGCGCCTCTCGGTCCTTGGGCAGGGCGATCTGGTCCGGGTGACGCGTTTCGACCGCAGCGCGGCACAGGAAAATCCGCGCCTCAGCCCGCTGCAGTGTCCGGTGCCGGGCGCGCGCGGCGGGCGCGTATCTGCCCGCCCAATTCCAGCGTGTAGGCCGCGAGCGAATCCATCGCCGCGCCCGCAGCATCGGCATCCCGCGCCGCCACCGCATCGGCCAGCGCGCCGTGCAGTGCTACGATCCGGGCGCGCGAGCGGGCGGTGAAGGTGATCATGTTCATCAGGGGCTGCATCGCCTCCACCGCGCCGGCCAGATGCCAGGACAGCACCGGGTTGGCCGCCGCATCGACCAGCGCGCGGTGAAACGCCACGTCCGAGGCGCAGAAATCCTCGTCGCTCAGCCCCTCGGTCCCCTGCCGCGCGATCTCGGCGTGCAGGGCCGCCAGATGGGCTGGCGCGCGCCGGGCGCAGGCCAGTGGCAGGCAGGCGCGCTCCAGCGCGAAACGCGATTCGCAGGCGGTTTCGAAATCCACCCGGTTCATGGAGAGAAGCAGCGTGGCGGTGGTGACCAGATGCTCCTGCGCCTCGTCGAACCCCAGCCGGTTGACGAAGGCCCCGCCGGTGGCGCCGCGCTGGGTGCGGATCAGGTTCTGCGCCGCCAGCCGCTTCAGCGCCTCGCGCACCGTGGGGCGCGAGACGTTGAACTGCGCCGCGAGGTCCGATTCCGAGGGCAGGCGCCCGTCTGCGGGCAGGTCGCCGCCAAGGATCGCATCGCGGATGGTGCGTGCGATCTGCTGCGAGAAGTCCCGGTCGCTGTCCAGTTCGGTTTTCACGCGCGCCCTCGTTTGCAATTGTCAGACAATTATCGGTCTGATATGTCAGACATATCCGATTCACCGGGCCAGACCAAGCCCGAATGGGGCCGGAGGGGGGAGAGATGCAGCTTGCCGGGCAATTGCGCAGGATGGGCGCGCCGCATTGGCTGGGCTTTTACGCGCTGGTCATCGCGGGCTGGGCGGCGCTTTACGCGATGCAACTGCCGCCCGATCTGGTCGCCGCCGCGCAGGTCTATGGCGCCGAGTTCTGGGCCGCGCTCTGCACGGTCGAGCCCGGACTGGCGGGCGCGCCGCA
>SKMI01000303.1 GCA_007121115.1 Paracoccaceae bacterium
CCCGCGCGTTCGAGGCCGGGGCGAACGGGGTCATCGCCAGCCCGCAGGAGGCCGCCGCTATTCGCGTCCTGCCGCAGGCGCATGACCGTCTGATCGTCACCCCCGGTGTGCGCCCCGCAGGCGCGGCGTTGGGCGATCAGAAGCGTGTCGCCACCCCCGGCGGGGCCATCGCCGCCGGGGCGGATCACATCGTGGTCGGCCGCCCGGTCTGGCAGGCGGGCGACCCGGCGGCGGCGGCGCGCGCGGTGCTGGCGGACCTGCCCGCGCGGGCGTGAAGCCCCACAAACCGCTGGACGCCGCGCGGGCGGCTTGCCACAACTGAAAGCCCCGCCCGAAGGCCCGGCCGTGAGTTCCAACCCATGACTTCGAACGCACCCCGCAACCCCGGCACGCCCCTTGCTCCCGACTGGTTCGAGGGCGTGGCCGTCAACCGCACCGCCGCCCAGCGCCGCGCCGCCAGCCTGACCACCCGGCGCACGGTCAAGAGGGCGTATCAGGCGGCGTGGCTTTTGAACGCAATCCGCTGCATCGATCTGACCACGCTGGCGGGCGATGACACGCCCGACCGGGTGGCGCGGCTCTGCGCCAAGGCGCGGCGACCGCTGGCGGATCGCATCGTCGACGGGCTGGGGCTTCCGGCGATGCCGCAGGTCGGCGCGGTCTGCGTCTATCCGACCATGGTCACTTCGGCGGTGAAGGCGCTCAGCGGCACGGATATCCCCGTCGCCTCGGTCGCCACGGGGTTTCCGGCGGGGCTGATGCCGCTGGACCTGCGGTTGGCGGAAATCCGCTATGCGGTCGATCAGGGTGCGCAGGAAATCGACATCGTCATCACCCGCGCCCACGTGCTGGCTCGCGACTGGGCGGCGCTGCACGATGAGGTCGCGGCCATGCGCGAAGCCTGTGGCGCGGCGCATCTGAAGGCGATCCTGGCCACGGGCGAGTTGCAGACGCTCCGCAAAGTCTACGCGGCCTCGATGGTCGCCATGCAGGCGGGGGCGGATTTCATCAAGACCTCTACCGGCAAGGAAGGGGTGAACGCCACGCTCCCCGTCAGCCTGATCATGACCCGCGCGATCCGCGACTACATGGCACGCACCGGCCACGCCGTGGGCTTCAAGCCCGCGGGCGGGATGCGCAGCGCCAAGGACGCGATCGCCTGGCAGATCCTGATGAAGGAGGAACTGGGCAACCGCTGGCTGGCGCCCGACCTGTTCCGGCTGGGGGCCTCGTCCATGCTGGGCGATATCGAGCGGCAGCTGGAACACCACGTCACCGGGCGCTACGCCGCCGCCCACCGCCACGCGCTGGCCTGAGGGAGCGCCCCCTATGCCTGATACGCCAAGTATCACCGAGATCATGACCACCATGGACTACGGCCCCGCCCCCGAAGCCAGCGACACCGTGCAGGCGTGGCTGGAGGCGCACGCGGACGGCTTCGGCCATTTCATCGGCGGCGCCTTCACCGCGCCTGCTGACCGGTTCGAGGTGCAGAACCCCGCCACCGGCGCGGCGCTGGCGCTTGTCTCGCAAGGATCGGAGGCCGACATCGCCGCCGCCGTGAAGGCCGCGCGCAAGGCGCAAGGCGCCTGGGCCGCGCTGTCGGGGAACGCCCGCGCGCAGCACCTCTACGCACTGGCCCGCCACCTGCAGAAGCGCGAGCGCTTTCTGGCGGTGCTGGAAAGCATGGACAACGGCAAGCCCATACGCGAGTCCCGCGATATCGACGTGCCGCTGGCGGTGCGCCACTTCTATCACCACGCGGGCTGGGCGGCGGTGCTGGCGGACGAGTTTCCGGGGCAGGTCCCGCACGGGGTCTGCGGGCAGATCATCCCGTGGAACTTCCCTCTCCTGATGCTGGCGTGGAAGATTGCGCCCGCGCTGGCCGCCGGCAACACCGTGGTGCTGAAACCCGCCGAATACACACCGCTGACCGCGCTGGCCTTTGCGCAGGTGTGCATGGAAGCCGGGCTGCCGCCCGGCGTGGTCAACATCGTCACTGGCGACGGTGCCCCCGGCGCGGCGCTGGTGGCGGCCGAGGGCGTGGACAAGATCGCCTTCACCGGCTCCACCGGCGTTGGGCGGGAAATCCGGCGCGCCACCGCTGGGACCGGCAAGGCGCTGACCCTGGAACTGGGCGGCAAGTCGCCCTTCATCGTCTTCGCCGATGCCGACATTGATGCCGCGGTCGAGGGCGTGGTCGATGCGATCTGGTTCAACCAGGGCGAGGTCTGTTGCTCGGGCTCCCGCATTCTGGTGCAGGAAGGCGTGGCGCAGGCGTTTACCGACCGGCTCCACCGACGGATGGAGACGCTGCGCCAGGGCGATCCGCTGGACAAGTCGGTGGATATGGGCGCGATCGTCCACCCCGTGCAACTGGCCCGCATCCGCGATCTGGTGGCCGAGGGGCAGGCGCAAGGCGCCACGCTGCATCAGGCCGCTGTAGCGCTGCCCGAGGGGGGCTGCTTCTTCCCGCCCTCGATCCTGACCGATGTGGCCCCCGCCAACGTGGTCGCGCAGGCCGAAATCTTTGGCCCCGTGGCCACGCTGGGCACGTTTCGCACGCCCGAGGAGGCGGTGGCGCTGGCGAACAACACCGCTTACGGGCTGGCGGCCTCGGTCTGGTCCGAAAACGTGAACCTGTGTCTGGACGTGGCGGCGCAGGTCAGGGCGGGGGTGGTCTGGATCAACGCCACCAACCTGTTCGACGCGGGCGCGCCCTTTGGCGGGATGCGCGAATCCGGCTTCGGGCGCGAAGGCGGGCGCGCGGGGATGGGCGCGTATCTGCGCGCGCCCGCGCGCAAGGGCCGGGCGGCTAGCGCCCCGCCCGCGCCGCAAGCCATCCCGCTGGGCGCGGCGCCTGCGGGCGCGGGGATCGACCGGACGGCGAAACTCTACTTTGGCGGGGCGCAGAAGCGCCCCGATGGCGGGGCCAGCTACAATGTCACGGACCCGCGCGGGCGTAGCGTGGGGCTGGCGGGCTTGGGCAACCGCAAGGACATCCGCAACGCGGTGGAGGCCGCGCACAAGGCCAGCGGCTGGGCGAAGGTCAGCGGCCACCAGCGCGCGCAGGTGCTCTATTACCTGGCCGAGAACCTGTCCGCCCGCGCGCCCGAATTCGCCGAGCGTCTGCGCGCCATGACCGGGGTGCGGGCAGCGGCGGCGCAGGCCGAGGTCGAGGCCAGCATCGCGCGCATCTTCTGGTATGCGGCGCAGGCGGACAAGTTCGACCATGCGGTGCACCCGACCGTCAGCGGGCATGTGACGCTGGCCATGAACGAACCCTTCGGCGTGATGGGCATCGCCTGCCCGGTGGCGGCGCCGCTTCTGGGCTTCGTCTCGCTGGTGCTGCCTGCGATTGCCATGGGCAACCGGGTGGTGGTGCTGCCCTCGCAAAGCCACCCGCTGGCGGCGACCGACCTCTATCAGGTGTTCGACACCTCGGACCTGCCCGGCGGTGTGGTGAACATCGTGACGGGGGAGCGCGACGCGCTGGCGCGGGTGCTGGCCGACCACGATGACGTGGGCGCACTCTGGTATATCGGCGGCGCGGACGGGGTGCGGGCGGTGGAACATGCCTCGGCCGGAAACCTCAAGGTCACCTGGTGCGAGGTCGAGGGCCTTCGCGACTGGTCCGGGGCGGAAGGGCAGGGGCGTGCCTTCCTGCACCGCGCCACGCAGGTCAAGACCATCTGGGTGCCCTACGGCGAATGACAGCATGGCTGCCCGCGCGCGCCGGGCACGCGCGGGCAACAAGGGCAGGGCGCGGCATGGTCAGGGCCAGCGCCAAGTGACCTGCTTCACGTCGGGGGTGCGGGGGGAAGCGGCACCATCCCCCGCTCGGCCAGCACGGCGTTCAGATGGTCCCGTCCCCAAAGCACCGGCGCTGCGTCATCGCCATCGCAGGTCGGATCCGGGCGCACATCGGCGAAGAGCACATCCACGACCGGCTGGAAGGCTTGATCGGGCAGCGGTTCCAGACCCTTCACCCAACGGACGAATCGCTCGGGCACATCGGCGCGGGCCGCGTAATGCGTGACTGTTTCCTCGGCCCCCAGCGGAATGGTGTAGGACACCGGACCCCAGCCCATCGCTGCGCCCAGGGCGTCGGCCTGCGGCTTCATCTCTGCGGGGACGATCAGAACGGCGGAATATCGCATCACCAGTCCTCCTCGGGGCGCAATTCGCGGATGGAGACTTCATCAAGCGACACCGTGGTTCCGGTTGTGAAATTCCGGGCACTGAGGGTCAGAGTGTCTCCGGAGGGAATAACGATAACCCTGACCGTGCCCGCCGAGGTGATCGGCGTGAGGGACTCGTTGTTGTTGCTCTGGTTGAACAGAGACGCGCTGGTGGCGCCGCCCCCATCCGCGACAGTGACCGAAACCACGTATGCGTGCCCTGCGACCACGGCCGCAGATGCGTTGGCGCGGGAGGTGCCGGTTGCGTTGACCAGATCAAGATAACCCGCCGCGTTCCACGCAATGCTGCCC
>SKMI01000299.1 GCA_007121115.1 Paracoccaceae bacterium
GAAGCCGAAAACCCGGTGCAGATGCACCCCGGCCCCCTCGATGGCGGGCCGGGCATGGCTGGTGGCGGCGACGGGACGGAAGGTCATGGCGGGACTCCTTGGATGGACCGTAGCGGTTCCTGGCCAACAAGGTGGGGCCAACGCGCGCGGAGTCCAAGGGCGCGCGGGCGGGCAGAGGCTGTGCGGCTGTGCACAGATGGGGGCGATGGCCGGGCCCCGCGCCTGACCCGCGCTTGATCCAGCGGCGCAAGGCAGCTTACCATCCACCGACCGGGCTGGAACGCTTCGGTTTGAAATCACGCATCTGTCCGGCTTCCTGCGACGACGGACACAGGATCATTTGAAACGACCACGGAAAGGCGCCGCCATGACGAAACAGCCAAAGGCCAGGACCGGCAAGATCGGCAACAGGAAATACGAGGCCGAATTGCAGCGGCTGCAGATCGAACTGGTCAAGCTGCAGGAATGGGTCAAGCATACCGGCCACCGGGTGGTGATCGTCTTCGAGGGCCGCGATGCCGCCGGCAAGGGCGGCACCATCAAGCGCATCATCGAAGCCCTCAACCCCCGCGTCTGTCATGTGGTCGCCCTGCCTGCCCCCACCGAACGCGAAAAGACCCAGTGGTATTTCCAGCGCTATGTGCCGCATCTACCGGCGGCGGGCGAGATCGTGATCTTTGACCGGTCCTGGTACAACCGCGCCGGGGTCGAACGGGTGATGGGGTTCTGCACCGAACAGGAATATCGCGAATTCCTGCGCTCCTGCCCCGAATTCGAGCGGATGCTGGTCCGGTCGGGGATGCAGCTGATCAAATACTGGTTTTCCGTGAGCGACGAGGAACAGGAACGCCGGTTCCAGAAGCGCCTGACCGATCCGACCAAGCAGTGGAAGCTCAGCCCGATGGATCTGGAAAGCCGCAAGCGCTGGGTCGAATACTCCAAGGCCAAGGACGAGATGTTCGCCCATACCGACATCAAGCAGGCGCCATGGTATGTGGTGGATTCGGACATCAAGAAACACGCGCGGCTGAACTGCATTTCGCACCTGCTGTCGCTGATCCCCTACAAGGAGATCGAGACCGAACCGATGGTGCTGGAAGAGCGCCCGCCGCAAGGCGCCTATGTGCGCCCGCCCCTCGCCGATCAGACCTTCGTCCCCGAGGTGCACCGGAACCTTCTTTGATGCGGGCAATGACGCCCTGTCTGACATCAGCACCAGGAGGCGCTTGATTCTGGCGGTGCGCATCGTCTGCGCGATACCCAATGCACGGCCCCGTGTCGCGGCTTGCTCGCCGCTCATAGTGGTGTCGTCTCACGCCTTCCCCCACTCCGCCCCCTGCATCTCGCGCAGGCGGCTGGCGGTGCGTTCGAATTCGAAGGCGCCGGTGCCCTCGATATAGAGCTGCTCGGGCGCGTCGGCGGCCGAGGCGATGACCCGCACCTTCGCCTCGTAAAGCGCGTCGATCAGGGTGACGAAGCGCTTGGCCTGGTTGTAATTCGCCGCCGACAGGATGGGGATGCGCGCGATCATCAGCACCCGCACCGCCTCGGCGATGGCCAGGTAATCGCCCGGCCCCAGCGGCTGGCCACACAGATCCCAGAAACTCGCCCGCGCGACCCCGTTGTGATGGGCGGGCAGCACCACCTGGCGCCCCTTCACGGTCAGTTCCAGCGGCGTGCCGGGATCATGGCCGGTCAGGTCATCCCAGATGCGGGTCATCGCGGCGTCGGCCTCGGCACCGGCGGGGGTGAACCAGACCTCGGCGCCGCGCAGGCGCTGGCGGCGATAGTCGGTTTCGGACTGCAGGGCGTGAACGGTCATCCGCTCCTTCAGGAGCGCGATGAAGGGCAGGAACAGCGCCCGGTTCAGCCCGTCCTTGTAGAGGTCATCGGGCGGCCGGTTCGAGGTGGTGACGATCACCACATCCCCCGCGATCAGCTTCTCGAACAGCCGCCCCACGATCATCGCGTCGGTGATGTCGGTGATCTGCATCTCGTCGAAGGCCAGCAGGCGCAGGTCGCGCACCACCGCCTCGGCCACCGGGGCGAGGGCATCCTCGGCGCCCTTCTGGCGCGCGGCGTGCATGCCGGCGTGGATCTCCTGCATGAAGGCGTGGAAATGGACGCGGCGCTTGGCCTCGACCGGCACAAGGTCGAAGAACAGGTCCATCAGCATCGACTTGCCGCGCCCCACCCCGCCCCAAATATACAGCCCCGGCGGCGGGGGCGGCGGGCGCCGGGTGAGGCGCGCCATCAGCCCGGTGGGCGGTGGCGGGCGCTCCAGGTGTTCGATCAGCGGGTCGAAGAGCGCCAGCGCCCCGCGCTGGGCGGCGTCCGGGCGCAGGGTGCCCTCCTCGACACGCGCATCGTATTCGCCGATCAGGTCCATGGCCTGCGTCATAGCGCGCCGACCGCCGCCGCGAAAGCCCTGCGCGCCCCCTCCTGCGCGCCCCTTCCGCGCGCCCGCGCGCAGCGTTGCGCTTGGCCCCGCGCTGTGCCAGTTTGTCTCCTACAGGGACCAATGGAGGCACGGCACCATGGCGGCGGACGACCCGAGAACGCTGGTTTCGACCGGCTGGCTGGCGGCGCATCTGGACGATCCGGACCTGCGGGTGCTGGACGCATCGTGGTACCTGCCCGCCATGGAACGCGACGCCCGCGCCGAATACGACGCCGCGCATATCCCCGGCGCCCGCTTCTTCGACATCGACGAGATCAGCGACCACCGCTCGGAACTGCCGCACATGGCGCCACCGGTGGAGAAATTCATCAGCCGGATGCGCGCCATGGGGGTGGGCGACGGGCATCAGGTGGTGGTCTACGACGGGATGGGCATGTTCTCGGCCCCGCGGGTGTGGTGGCTGTTCCGGCTGATGGGCAAACTGGATGTGGCGGTGCTGGACGGCGGGTTGCCCAAGTGGCAGGCCGAGGGCCACCCGGTCGAGGACATGGCCCCGGTGCTGCGCGACCGCCACATCACGGTGCATCGCCAGGCGCATCTGGTGCGCGACGTGAGCCAGGTGGCGGCGGCCTCCAAACTGGGCGAGGCGCAGATCGTCGATGCGCGCCCACCCGAGCGGTTTCGCGGCGACACCCCCGAACCCCGCCCCGGTCTGCGCGCAGGGCATATCCCCGGGGCCAGCAACCTGCCGTTCATGCAGCTTCTGAACCCCGACGGGACGCTGAAGGACCTCGATGGTCTGCGCGCGTCCTTCGAAGGCGCGGGCGTGGACCTGACCCGCCCGGTCATCACGTCGTGCGGGTCCGGCATCACGGCGGCGGTGCTGTCGCTGGCACTGGAACGGCTGGGCCACCGCAAACACGCGCTCTACGACGGATCCTGGGCGGAATGGGGCATGTATCCGGACCTGAAGGTGGACACCGGCCCATGACCGTGCAGCGCGCCGGCAGCAAGGTCGAGTTCGTCATCACCTATCTGGAGATGACCGAACGCCCGATCTGGCCCTGGCCGCCCGCGCCCGCGGGGATGGAGGGGGCGCTCCTGCGCGCCGATGACCCGCCGCCGTGGTATTTCCTCGCCATGTATGACGCCGTGGGGCGCGATTATGCCTGGACCGACCAGCACGAAGCGGCCGAGGACGACCTGCGCGCCTGGCTGCACGACCCCGTAGTCACCATGTACACGCTCATGGCGCATGGCTGGCCGCACGGGTTTTTCGTGCTCGACGGGCGCGAGGAGGGGGTGTGCAACCTGGCCTATTTCGGGCTGGTCCCGCAGGTGATCGGGCGAGGCCTGGGAAGCTGGCTCCTGCGCACCGCGATCCTGACCGGCTGGGCACGCGACGGGGTAACGCGCATGACCGTGAACACCAACACGCTGGACCACCCCCGGGCACTCGCCAATTACCAGAAACACGGCTTCACCGTGACCGCGCGCGAAACCCGCAACCGTGTCCTGACCCGCGACCGCGACCCGTCGCGCATCCCCGACTGACCCAACGGTCACACGTTCACGCAACCGGAGCACTCCCGCCCGTCTTCGCCCCTTCCGGGGCTCATCCCGTTGGGCCGGGCGCGCGGGCAAGCCCGCGCGCGGTGCCCACGGTAGCCCAGAGAAATGGCCCGTGGTCCCGCCATCATCTGTGCCCAAATATCCTCAGGGGGTGAATGCGCGGCCTGCCGCGCAGAGGGGGCAGAATGCCCCCTGATCCGCCCGCAGGGCCAGAAGGCTTGCGCCCGCGGCACGCGGGCGCTCCGCAAGGTCACGCCGGTTGTGCCCGCAAGCGCTGCTACCCGTCACCGGAAGGTGGCGGCGTTGTTGTTCGGTCTGCGCCCCGCCCGGGCTTGCCGAAACGCTCTTCTGCAGAGGGCTTTGGACCCGCCCCTGTATCGCGCCCGTCCTGGAGTCGCATGGCCAGGATCAGGCCGAACAGAAACCCCTCGGTCAGCGCGGGCGGCGTGCCGCGCGGGGGAACGCTCAGCCCCAACTCGTGGAGCAGGCGGCGCAGGGACGGGTCGTCCTGACCTTCGGCACCCGGCGTGGGTTCCTCGCCAACAGCCCCGGGCGCAGCCTGCGCCGCCTTGTCACCGCCCCGCCCGGCCAGCCCGATCAGGATCAGCCCGGCCCCGAACAGCACCGCCCCCATGACCGCTGAAGCCACAAGCGCCCCCCAGGCCTGCGCCAGCACGATCCACAGCGCCGACAGCAGGAACCCCGCACCCACCAGCACGCAGACCAGCCCGGCGCCGCCCAGCGCCGCGCGCCGGGCCGCGTGCGCCACTTGCGCGGCGAGTTGCGCCCGCATGCGCGCGATCACGCCGGAAACGCCGCCCGGGGGAGCCACGGCGCGCGCCTTCAGCGCCGGGTCAGCATGAGGCCCAGCAGGAACCCGATCCCCGCCGCCAGCCCCATGGCCGCCGCGGGCCGGTCGCGGGCCAGCAGCGCCGCCTCTTCCGAAAGCTCCGAAAGTCGCGCCTCGGCCTCGGCGGCGCGGGCCGCGCTCTTGCGGCGGATCTCCTCGGTGCGGGCGCGCAGGTCGTCGGCGAATTCGGCGCCCTGCGCCTTGCCCAGTTCGCCCAGCGTCTCGACCAGTTTCTCGACATCGCCGCGCAGGGTCTCGATCTGCTTTGCCAGATCCTCGACACTCGGTTCGGTGTCCTTCGGGTCGTCGGTCTTGCGGGTGGCCATGATCCTCTCCGTTTCCAGATACGTTCACGCCTATGTGCGTACGCCGAGGCGAAAATGCAAGAAAGAGCGTCGCTTACAGCAGCGGGCTCGCCAGCGCGATGGTGTTGTTGCGCAGCCGCCGCAGCACCGACCAGCGCGCCACCTGCGCCAGGTCGATGCTGCGTGCGCGGTCCATGTAGCTGCGCTGACGCGCATCCAGCGCCCCGGTCACACCCGGATCGCTGAGCAGCAGCACGTTCTCGTAATTCAGATCGAAGCTGCGATGGTCGAGGTTGCTGGACCCAACCAGCGCCAACCGACCGTCCACGGTAACGATCTTGGAATGGATCAGCCCGGGCTCGAAGGCCATGATCTTTACGCCGGACCGCAGCAACTCGGGGTACAGGCTCTCGCTCGCCGCGCCGATCACCCAGCTGTCGTTGCGCGCGGGCAGGATCAGCACCACCTCGACCCCGCGCTTGGCGGCCGCGCAGATGGCGCCGTGCAGCGCCTCGTTCGGCACGTAGTAGGGCGTGGTCAGCCAGACGCGTTCCCGCGCGGTAAAGATCATCGCACAGATCGTGTCCGCCGGGCCGGTGTCCATGTCATCGGGCCCCGAGGCGATGACCTGCGCCACGAACCCCGCGCCGCCTTCAGGCACCGGGGCGGCCAGAAGCGCGCTCAAATCCTCGTGGTGATAGGTCATCCAGTCCTGCAGGAACACCGCCTGCTGCTGGCGCACCACCGGCCCTTCCAGACGCAACAGGATATCGATCCAGGGCGCGTATTTCGCCTTCATCCGAAACGCGGCATCGGCGCAGTTGCGGCTGCCGCACCAACTCAAGCGGTTGTCGATGACAAGTATCTTGCGGTGATTGCGCAGGTCCAGCCGCTGATAGAAGAAGCTGACCAGCGGATTGCCCACGGGCGAGGCCTTGACCACCTGCACCCCCGCCGCGGCCATCCGCCCCCAGAGCGGCGAGCGGATCAGATGCCGCGAACCGTGGTCATCCACCAGCACCCGGCAGGCCACGCCGCGCGCGGCGGCGCGGATCAGCGCCTCGGACATGCGCATGCCGGTGACATCGGGCAACCAGATGTAGAACAGCACATGCACATGATCGGTCGCGGCATCGATGGCGGCGATGGGATCATCCATCATCGCGTCGCCCTCGGGCAGAAGTTCTGCACGATTGCCGCCCACAGGGGCGAAATTGCTGGGCACCGCGCCACTGGCAAAGACCGCCGCATCTGCCCCCTGCACCGTGACGGCGCGGGACCGCCCCGCGTTGCTGGCCTCGGTCAGGCGGGCGCGCACCTCGGCCATGCGCTGCAGGTTGGCACGGTGCAGCCGCACCTCGCCGAACAGCAGATAGGCCACGACCCCGACACCCGGCAGGGCCGAGATCACCATCACCCAGCCCAGCCGCACCGTCGGCGCCAGCCCGTCCCGCAGCAGCGCCCGGGCGATGATCGACAGCTGCAGCGCATAGCCAAGGATGACGAGCGCGAGGGTCATTGGGCAGGGTTCATTGGGGTGGGGTCATGGGGCTGTGGCCATGCGGCGGTCCGGACTCGGGGTCGCCCCGGCGGGTGCGCGCCGTTCGGGGCCTCTGTCCGTCCTAGCGCAGCTTTGAGGGGTGCGCCAGCACCTGTCGCTTGCCCCGGCGCGCAGCGATGCTAGGGTCCCTCCGGCGTCGGACAAATGCCGGAGCATAACCTTCAGGGCCGTTTACCGTGACATTCTCGCCTGTTTACGAGACCTATATCGCCCCCGCCCGCGCCCGGCCCCAGGTCTGGCGGCTCTTGCTCGGGCTCCTGCTGATCGCGCTGGTCTATGTGCTCTGGCTGGTGCTGGTCGGCGGCGGCGTGGTGATGGTCGGCGGGCTGGACCGGGTGGAGCAGCGTCTGGCCGATATCGGGCAAGGGTCGGACCCGATGACCCTGGCGGTGCTGCTGTTCACCTTCGCGGGGATGGGCTTCGGCGCGATGCTGGCCGCGCGTCTGTTGCACGGGCGGCCCATGGGCTCGCTTTTCGGGCGCGCGCCGGTGGTGCTGCGCGATTTCGCGCTGGGTTTCGGCATCCTGGGCGGGCTGGCGGTGGTGACGGGGCTGCCGTCGCTGCTGTTCGTCGACCTTGAACCCGGGCTGGCATTCGAAGTCTGGATACGCTTCCTGCCGGTGATGCTGGTGGGGCTTCTGATTCAGACCGGGGCCGAGGAACTTGTCTTCCGCGGCTACCTCCAGCAGCAACTTGCCGCGCGCTTCCGCTCGCCGCTGGTATGGATGGTGCTGCCCTCGGTCCTGTTCGGGCTGGCCCATTATGCACCCGCCGAGATGGGCGCAAACGCGTGGTATGTGGTGCTGGCCACCGGTGTGTTCGGGCTGGTCGCGGCGGACCTGACCGCGCGCACCGGGTCGCTGGGGCTGGCCTGGGGGCTGCATTTCGCCAACAACATCTTCGCGATCCTCTTCATCACCGCCGGGGGCGCGCTGGACGGCATGGCGCTCGGGCGCCTGCCCTATGGCCCCGATGACATCGAGGTGATGCGCCCGCTGATCCTCGCCGACATGGCGCTGATCGGAATCGCCTGGGGGCTGTGCCGCCTGGCGCTGCGCGCCCGCTAGACCGACCGCCGCCCCCCTGCTGATTGCATTTGCCTGCGCCCGGGCGTATCTGGGCACAACGCGCCAGATGCGCACGACCCCGGTTTGAGGCTTCGATGAACTGGATCACCAACTACGTCCGGCCCACCATCAACTCGATCTTCTCGCGCCGCGAGATGCCCGAGAACCTGTGGACCAAGTGCCCCGAATGCGGGACCATGCTGTTTCACCGCGAACTGGCCGACAGCCTGCAGGTCTGCACCAACTGCGGCCACCACATGCCGATCAGCCCGCGCGAACGCTTCGCGCAGCTCTTCGACAATGGCCTCTACGCCGAAGTGTCGGTCCCCGAACCCGTCGCCGACCCCCTGCAGTTCCGCGACCAGAAGAAATACCCCGACCGGCTGCGCAGCGCCCAACGGACCACGCGCGAGTCCGAAGCCATGCTGATCGCCGAGGGCGAGATGCTGCGCACCCCCGTGGTGGTCGCGGCGCAGGATTTCAGCTTCATGGGTGGCTCCATGGGCATGTATGTCGGCAACGCCATCATCGCGGCCTGCGAACGCGCGGTGGCGCGCCGCCGCCCGCTGGTGCTGTTTTCCGCCGCCGGGGGCGCGCGGATGCAGGAAGGGATCCTCTCGCTGATGCAGATGCCGCGCACCACGGTGGCCGTGCAGATGCTGCGCGAGGCCGGGCTGCCCTACATCGTCGTGCTGACCCACCCCACCACCGGCGGGGTGACAGCCAGCTACGCCATGCTGGGCGACGTGCAGATCGCCGAGCCGAACGCGCTGATCTGTTTCGCCGGGCCCCGGGTCATCGAACAGACCATCCGCGAAAAACTGCCCGAAGGCTTCCAGCGCGCCGAATACCTGCTGGAACACGGGATGCTGGACCGCGTCACCCCGCGCAAGCGGATGCGCGACGAACTGGTCACCATCCTGCGGATGCTCACCGGCGCGCCGCCCGCCGTGCATGGCGAACTGCCCGCCCCCGCGGCAGCGTCGGAAACACCTCCCGCCCCCGAAAACGCCTCTGCACATCCCCCCGGCCCGGATCCGAAAACCCCCTGATCCATCATCTGTGCAAAAATATCCTCAGGGGGTGAATGCGCGGCTTGCCGCGCAGAGGGGGCAGAATGCCCCCTTTCCCCGCCAGACAGACAGCCCCCCGCCCGCCACGGAGCCCGGCGCCCCATGATCCTGATCCCATGACCCAAGCTTCCGACGCGCTTCTGGAGCGCATGATGACCTTCCACCCCAAGGTCATCGACCTGACCCTGGACCGGGTCTGGCGCCTGCTCGCCGCACTGGGCCACCCCGAACGCACCCTGCCGCCGGTCATCCACATCGCCGGGACCAACGGCAAGGGCTCGACCCAGGCCATGCTCCGCGCCGGGCTCGAAGCCACCGGGGCACGGGTTCATGCCTATACCTCACCGCATCTGGCGCGCTTTCATGAACGCATCCGCCTGGGCGGGCGGCTGATCGACGAGGGCGCGCTGTCGGCGGTGCTGGACGAATGCCTGCGCGCCAATGGCGACACGCCGATCACCTATTTCGAGATCACCACCTGCGCCGCGCTGCTGGCCTTCGCGCGCACGCCTGCGGACTATACCCTGCTCGAGGTCGGGCTTGGCGGACGGCTGGACGCCACCAACGTGATCGACCGCCCCGAACTCTGCATCATCACCCCGGTGAGCATCGACCACCAGCAGTTCCTCGGTGACACGCTGGCCGCGATCGCCGCCGAAAAGGCCGGGATCCTCAAGCGCGGCGTAACTTGCGTGGTCGGCCCGCAGGAGGACACGGCGCTCGACGTGATCGAGGAGCGAGCTGCGCGGTTGGGCGCGCCGCTTCTGATCCACGGCCAGCACTGGCACGTGGCCGAGGAACGCGGACGGCTGGTATTCCAGGATGAAACCGGGCTCCTGGACCTGCCCCTGCCCAACCTGCCGGGACCGCATCAGATCCAGAACGCAGGCGCCGCGTTCGCCGCGCTGCGCGCACTGGGGCGCGGCGAAGGGGCGGAAGCCGCCGTCACCCGCGCCGAATGGCCCGCGCGGATGCAGCGGCTGCGCACCGGCCCGCTGCCCGAAGCCGCGCCGCAGGCGGAACTCTGGCTTGATGGCGGGCACAACCCCGCCGCGGGACACGCCATCGCTGCCACGCTGGCGAAGATGCCCACGCGCGACACGCATCTGATCTGCGGGATGCTGAACACCAAGGACGTGACGGGCTTCATGCGCCCGCTTGCGGCACACGCCACAAGGCTGCACGCGGTTTCGGTCCCCGGCGAAACCGCGACCCTGAGCGCCACTGAAACCGCCGGCAGCGCCCGCGCCGCGGGGATCGACGCCACCGAGGCGCCGAACGTCGCCACCGCGCTTGCCGCGATTACGGCGACGAACCCGCAGGCGCGTGTGCTGATCTGCGGGTCGCTCTACCTCGCCGGGGCGATCCTGCGCGAAAACGGCTGAGGCGCCGCAATGCGCGGGCCGGTCACTCCGCCGACAGCATGTAGCCCTCGCCGCGCACGGTCAGCAGGTAGCGCGGCTGCTTGGGGTCCGGCTCCAGCTTGCGACGCAACCTTGTCACCTGCACGTCCACGGCGCGTTCCTGCGCGATGGTGCCGCCATGGGCGCCGCGCTCGCGGTCCAGCTGGTCCACCAGCGCCTCGCGGCTGACCACGGTGCCGGGAGTGCGCGCGAAATGGCGCAGGAGCGCGGCCTCGGTCTGGGTCAGGCGGATCAGTTCCTCGCCCCGGCGCAACTCGCCCCGCTCCACGTCATAGCGCAACGGCCCCAGCATCAGCATCTGCGGCGTCAGCGCCGCCGGTTCGGCGGGCGGGCTTCGGCGCAACACGGCAGCGATGCGCAGCAGCAACTCGCGCGGCTCGAAGGGTTTGGCCAGATAGTCATCCGCCCCCGCCTCCAGCCCGGCGATCCGGTCCTCGGCCTCGCCCCGGGCGGTGAGCAGCAGCACCGGCGTCGCCCCCATCTCGCGGATATGACGCGCAAGGCTGATGCCGTCCTCGCCCGGCATCATCACGTCCAGCACCACCAGATCGAACTCCAGCCCAGCCAGCAGCCGCCGCGCATGCGCGGCATCGCGCGCCGCCGTGACGATGAAACCGTGCCGGACCAGATATTTCTGCAGCAGCGCCCGGATGCGCGCATCGTCGTCGACCACCAGCAGATGGGTTGCCAGCACCTGCTCCGGCGCGGTGTCCACGCCCCCGCTCATGGTTTCCCATCCCGCAGTTGCAGGTATTGGCGGCGGATATCATCCTCCATCATCGCCTCCAGCACCTGCCGGAAGCCGGCCACCGCCTGCGGCCCTGCGGCGCGATAGGCGGCGCGCATCCGCGCCTGCTGCGCCTCGGACAGTTCCGCCTCCAGCGCGCGCCCGGCCTCGGTCAGATACAGATGCCGCTCGCGCCGGTCGCGGCGGCCCACGCGGCTCTCCACCAGGCCGTCCTCGATCAGCGTGCGCAGCACCCGGTTCAGCGACTGCTTGGTCACCCCCAGCACCGACAGCAGGTTGTTGACCGTGGTCCCGTGGCTGCGGTTGATGAAATGCAACGCCCGGTGATGGGCGCGGCCATAATTGTATTGCGCCAGGATCCGGTCTGGATCGGCCGTGAAGCCGCGATAGGCGAAGAACATCGCCTCGATCCCCTTGCGCAATTGCTCATCGGTCAGGAACAGAAGGTTTTCACCCCTGCCGACACCGTTTTCGGGCATATCCCCGTTCTCCCGCAGATCACAAATACAGCCTTCGTGCCGCATTTTATGTCAGCGTTGTTGACATTCCAAGGCTGAATTGATAGCGATTCGCGGATTTCGCGTAAGATTGTGTCCGATCCGGACCTGACTCGCGCAACATTCGCAAAGCTGCAAGGGGTGGCGCCATGGCCGGAGCTTATGACGACAGGGACGGATACATCTGGATGGACGGCGAGATGGTGCCCTGGCGCGATGCCAAGGTGCATATCCTGACCCATGCCATGCACTACGCCTCGTCGGTGTTCGAGGGCGAGCGCTGCTATGGCGGCAAGATCTTCAAGGGGCACGAGCATTCCGAGCGGCTGATCGAATCGGGGCGGCTCCTGGACATGCCGCTGCCCCTGACTGCCGACGAGATCGACGCCGCCAAGGCCGCGGTGCTGGACGCCAACAACCTGCGCGACGCCTATGTGCGCGCCGTCGCCTGGCGCGGCGCCGGAGAGGATATGGGCGTCGCTGCGGCGCGCAACCAGGTCCGGGTGGCAGTGGCGGCCTGGGAATGGGGCGCCTATTACGGCGACGCCAAGATGCAGGGCGCGAAGCTGGACATCGCCCGCTGGAAACGCCCCTCGCCCGAGACCATCCCCACCGCGGCCAAGGCCTCGGGGCTTTACATGATCTGCACCATGTCCAAGCACGCCGCCGAGGCCAAGGGCTGCTCGGACGCGCTGTTCATGGACTGGCGCGGCTACGTGGCCGAGGCGACGGGTGCCAATGTCTTCTTCGTCAAGGACGGCGAGGTGCACACGCCGCTGGCCGACGCAATCCTGAACGGCATCACGCGGCGCACCGTGATCGGGCTCTTGCGCGACATGAACGTCCCCGTGCACGAACGCCACATCATGCCCGAGGAACTGCCGGGCTTTCAGCAGTGCTGGCTGACCGGCACCGCGGCCGAGGTAACCCCCGTGGGCCAGATTGGCGAGCATCATTTCCAGGTCGGCCAACTGACCCGCGACATCGCCCAGGCCTACGAGGCACACGTCCGCGCCTGAACGCGCTCGCAGGCCCCTCTGGCGGGCATGTGAAGCTCTCTCTCAGCGCCCGACTCACCCTTCGCACTTTCCGGGCGTGGCCCGTCGCGCCCGGCGGTGTTATCGATTGACGATTCCGCTCATGCGCAGCGCACCACGCCCGTGTCAAAGGGGCGCCGCGTACCGCTCAGGGTCGCTTGGCGTCGCGCGCCCGGGCGCTGTCAAGCGCCGTGTACACCTCTGGTCGCGCCGGCTCGTCGCGCCGGCGCTGCATGAGGCTCTGGCTCGCCTGATGCGGCGCGCCCTGCCCCCGTTCCATCGCCAGATAGGGCGCGGTGCGCGGTGCGCTGGTCTTTCGGTCGCGGTCAAGAATGCTCTGGGTCATGATCTTCCCCTTTCATTTCCCGAATGCCGATTCCCTACCACAGACAGGCCAGATTCTCCACCACCGGTTGATCACGGCGCCGCGCGGGTGGGGTCATCACGGCTCCTGAAACTGCGTCAGCCAGTCGGCGGCCACCAGCGGCCCTTCGCCGCCAGCAGACGCCGTAGGCGTGCCGGACCCGGCCACCGCGGCATCCGACGTCATTGGCACCGCAAGTGCCGGATTGGACGCGACAACGATCGGCGCCTTCTGCGCCCGGGCCGCCGCGCGCGAGGCGTAGATGTCGATGGGCGTGCCGTTGCGAACCATGGCATAGATGTCCTCCATCTGCCGGTCGGTCACGGCGATGCAGCCATCGGTCCAGTCCCCGCGCGCATTCTGGAAGCGTGGCCCGCGCCCGTGGATGAAGATATCGCCGCCGGGCGAGACCCCGCGCGCCGCCGCGCGTTCCCTGTCCGCGGCATTAGGATAGGAAATGCCGAGCGACAGGTGGAAGCGGCTGTTGGGGTTGCGCCGGTCGATGTAATAGCGCCCCTCGGGGGTGCGGCGGTCACCTTCCTGATGCTTGTGGCCGTTCGGGATACCCAGTTGCACCCGGAACGCCCGCAGCATCCTGTCATTGTGCCAAAGCTCCATGCGCCGCTCGGCCTTGTAGACCCGGATCTGGGTGACTTCCGGACCGTTGTAGGTGCGGAACTTGGACGGGCTGCCGCAGCTTGCCAGGATCAGCAAGGCCACACACACACCCATGAGACGCGAAAGAATCATGCTCTGCCCCACATGCTCTGCCCCAGGCGATTTTTCCGCCACATTGCCGCAATCCGCGCCCTCGGGCTACAAAAACCGCGCACCGCCCCGGGGTGCGCGGCCACTCCCAATCACTTCGCCGATCACTTCGACGATCACTTCGACGTGTCCTCGCGCTCCGGGGGCGCCTTGTCCTTCTCGGCGCCCTCGACCCCCAGCTGCACCTCGATCTTGCGCAGCCGCGCCAGCACCTCGTCGCGGTAATCGCTGGTCAGCTTGTTGCTCTCCTCGGCATGGGCGTCCTGCATCGAGTTGACGATCAGGCCGACCAGCAGATTCACCACCGCGAATGTGGTCATCATGATGAACGGGACAAAGAACACCCAGGCGTAGGGGTAGACCTCCATCACCGGCCGCACGATCCCCATGGACCACGATTCCAGCGTCATGATCTGGAACAGCGAATAGGCCGACCGTCCGATGGTGCCGAACCATTCGGGAAAGCTCTCCTGAAACAGCTTCGTCGCCATCACCGCGCCGATGTAGAAGATCATGCTCATCAGCAGGAACACCGAGCCCATCCCCGGGAGCGCCTTCAGGAATCCTTCGACCACCCGGCGCAGGCTGGGCGTGACCGAGACCACGCGCAACAGCCGCAGGATGCGCAGCGCGCGCAGCACCGTGTAGGCCCCGGCACCCGGCACCAGCGAAATCCCCACGATGATGAAGTCGAAAACGTTCCAGCCCGAGCGAAAGAAACCCAACCGGTAGGCATAGAGCTTCAGCGCGATCTCCAGCACGAAGATCGACAGGCACAGCCGGTCCAGCCCGATGATCAGCGGTCCCGCCGCCGCCATGATCTCGCCCGAGGTCTCCATGCCCAGGATCACGGCGTTGAACAGGATCACGCCGATGATCCCGTTGCGCACCCAGGCCAGGTCCAGAAACGCCGCCACCTTCGCCCGCGCGCCCCCCCGCTCAAGCCCGGCCTCGGTCCGCTCGCCCTCCTGCACCTCTGCCTTCCTCTCCGCCATACCTGCCTTCATCTTGCTGAAAATACTCCGGGGGTCCGGGGGCTGGCCCCCGGCGCTTTCCATGGCGCGCGCCGTCACTGCTGCGCGATATGGCCAAACACGAACCGCGCCGCAAGTTCCACATGGGCCGACCAGCGGAACTGGTCCACCACCTGCACGGTTTGCAGGCGATATCCGGCCGTCACCAGCGTGCGGGCATCGCGGGCGAATGTCACAGGGTTGCAGGACAGGGCGGCAATCTCCGGCACCCGCGCGCGGCCCAGTTCCGCCACCTGTGCCGCCGCCCCGGCGCGCGGCGGGTCGATCACCACCGCATCGAAGCGCGCAAGCTCGTCGGCCAGCAGCGGGCGGCGGAACAGGTCCCGCGCTTCGGTGCTCACCCGCTTCAGCCCCGGCGCGCGGCGCCAGCCCGCGTCCAGCGCGTCCACCATCGCCGCGTCGCCCTCGACCGCGTGCACCTCGGCGCGCTCGGCCAGCGGCAAGGCGAAGGTGCCGCAACCGGCGAACAGGTCCGCGACCCGCGCGGC
>SKMI01000325.1 GCA_007121115.1 Paracoccaceae bacterium
CGCTGCGCCCAGAGCGTTTCTCCAGGCGGCGGGGCGACCCCGCCGACGATCACGTCACCCACCTCACCCTCGGCATGGGCCGAGACCACATGGATGCACCTGCGGCTGCGCATGTCAGATATCCTTCATCAGCCGCAGCGCGTCGTGGATGGCCGCGTGGGTGTTGCGGGCGCTCACCGCATCGCCGATGCGATAGAGACGGAACCCGCCCTCGGGGTTGCGGGTCATGGCCTGCGGGCGCCCTTCGCTCAGCGCCGCGTGATCCACCGCGCCGCCGTTCACCGACAGGGGCCTGAGGTCGAAATACAGATCATCCAGCGGCAGCGTGCCATAATTCACCACGACCTGATCATAATGCTGTTGCTGTGTGAAATCACTGTAATCAGTGCCGACCTTGGCGCGCAGGCGGTTGCCGTCGCGCGCCACGCCCAGCAGGCGGCGGGTGACGGTGAAGGTGACGGCCTTGTCCTGCAGCGCGCGCATGTAGGGGACCAGGTTCATGCCCATGATCTCGGGGGCGAAGCTGCGGTCGGGGGTCATCACCTCGACCTGCGCGCCTGCATTGGCCGCGACTTCGGCGGCCATCAAGCCGGGATGGTCGCCCGCCTCGTCATAGACCAGCACGTTCGCGGCGGGTTTCACGTCGCCCGCGATGATGTCCCAGGCGCTGACGACATGGGGGTTTTCGGCCCCGCTTTCAAACAGCTCCGTATTGGGCAGCCCGCCGGTGGCGATGATCACCACATCGGGGTCCAGCGCGGTCACGTCCCCGGCCTCGGCGAAAGTGTTGAAATGGAAGGCCACATCGCGCGCGGCGCATTGGGCCATGCGCCAGTCGATGATGCCCATCATCTCGCGCCGCCGCGGGTTCTGGGCCGTCAGGCGCACCTGCCCGCCGGGGTCGGGCTGGGCCTCGAACACCGTGACCGCGTGCCCCCGCTCGGCGGCCACGCGCGCGGCCTCCAGCCCGCCCGGGCCCGCGCCGACCACCACCACCTGTTTGCGCTCGGCGGCAGGCGTTATGACATGCGGCAGACTCAGTTCGCGCCCGGTGGCTGCGTTGTGGATACACAGCGCCTCGCCCGCCTGATAGATGCGGTCCAGGCAATAGGTGGCCCCGACGCAGGGGCGGATGTCATCCTCGCGGCCCTCGACGATCTTCTGCACGATATGCGGGTCGGCCATATGTGCGCGGGTCATGCCGACCATGTCCAGAAGCCCCGCGGCCACGGCATGGCGCGCGGTCGCCACGTCCGGAATGCGCGCGGCGTGGAAGGTGGGCATGCCGGTGGCGGCGCGCACGGCGCCTGCGAAATCCAGATGCGGGGCGCTTTTCATGCCCTGCACCGGGATCACATCGGTCATCGCCGGGTCGGTGTGGATACGCCCGCGAATGACGTTCAGGAAATCGACCATCCCGCAATCGGCCAGGCGCTTCGAGATCTCCAGCCCCTCGGCGGCGTCAATCCCGCCATTGGCAGCCTCATCGGCTGTGTAACGCACACCGACGATGAACCCGTCCCCCACCCGCGCGCGGATGGCGCGCAGCGTGTCCATCAGAAGCTGCATCCGCGTGTCCAGGCTCTCGCCGCCATAGGGGCCGTCCAGATCGTTGGTCAGCGGCGACCAGAACTGATCGAGCAGATGGCCATAGACCTGCAGTTCCACCCCGTCCATGCCGCCCGCCTGCATCCGCTCGGCGGCGTCAGTGAAGTCAGTGATGATCCGCTCGATATCCCAATCCTCGGCCAGCTTCGGAAAGGCCCGGTGCGCGGGTTCGCGATGCTTGCTGGACGAAAGCGAGGGTAGCCAGTCGCCCTTGTTCCAGCCTGTGCGTCGGCCCAGATGCGAAAGCTGGATCATCACCGCGCAGCCGTGGTCATGGCAGGCATCGGTCAGCGCGCGGATGTGCGGCACAACCTCGTCCTTCCAGGCCAGCACGTTGTTGAAGGCGGGCGGGCTGTCGCGTGAGACCGAGGCCGACCCGGCGGTCATGGCCAGCGCCACCCCCGCCTTGGCGCGTTCGGCGTGGTAGGCGACATAGCGCGCCTTGGGCATCCCGTCCTCGGGGTAGGCGGGCTCATGCGCGGTGGTCATGATCCGGTTGCGCAGGGTCAGGTGCTTCAACTGATAGGGCTGTAGCAGCGGATCGTTCGACATGGTCCCCCCATATGCAATTTCAGAAAAAGTTGACTGACTTTTTCGGTTCGAAATTGCGACAAAAAACGGTTAGCGCCGATAGGCGTTAATACCACGCATCCGGCATCTCGGCCTTGCGCCGCGCGACGAACTCGGCCAGCGCCTCGGCCACGCCCGCGTCCATGGGCGGCGGCTGGGAGCGGGCCAGCACGTCCTTCCAGCGCGCATTCGCCCGCTGTGCGGCATCCACACTGCCCGTTTCGGACCATGTTTCATAGGTCCGATCGTCATTGAAGCCGCTGTCCCAATAGGCGGTTTCATAATGCCGCAGCGTGTGGTCGGTGCCGAATAGGTGCTCCCCCGGCCCGTTTTGCGCCAGCGCCTCGAAGGCCAGCGTGTCGTCGCTGACCTCCAGCCCCGCCAGATAGCCATGCAGCGCGCCGCACATGTCCATGTCCATCACCATCTTCTCGTAGGACATGGACAACAGCCCATCCACGAACCCCGCCGCGTGCAGGATGTAGTTGGCACCCCCTTGCACCGCCGACATCATCGACATCATGGCCTGCTGCATCGCCTGCCCGTCCGGCGCTTTCGACGTGCTGAAATTTCCCGCGCAGCGCAGGGGCAGGTTCAGCCGCCGCGCCAGTTGCCCCATGACCAGCGAGCCCAGCGCCGGTTCCGGTGTGCCGAAGGTGGGGGAACCGCTGCGCAAGGACATGGACGACAGGAAGGCGCCGAGCACCACGGGCGCGCCGGGGCGCACCAACTGCGCCAGCGCGCAGGACGCCATCGATTCGGCCAGACATTGCGCCAGCGCCCCCGCCATGGTCAGCGGCGACACCGCGCCGCCCAGCAGGAACGGCAGGTGGATGGACCCCTGCCCGGCGGCCGCATAGGTGCGAATGCCCGCCGTCGTCACCCCGTCCAGCACCAGCGGCGAGGTGGTGTTGAAATTGCCCATGATAACGCAGTTGCGGTCCACGAATTCGGCGCCAAACAGGATGCGGCACATCTCGATACTGTCAGCGGCGCGCTCAGGCGCGGTGATGGAGCCGAGGAAGGGCCGGTCCGACAGCCGCATATGCGCGTGCACCATGTCCAGATGGCGCTTGTTGACCGGCACATCCGTCGGCTCGCAGATGGTGCCGCCCGAGTGGTGCAGCCAGGGCGAGGATTGCGCCAGCCGGATCAGGTTCTCGAAATCCGCGATGGTCCCGTAACGCCGCCCCCGGTCCAGATCCATGACGAAGGGCGAGCCATAGGCGGGGGCGAAGACCATGGCATCGCCGCCGATCTCGACCGTGTTGGCCGGGTTGCGGGCGTGTTGGGTGAAGCGGGCAGGGGCCGTGCGCAGCACCGCGCGCAGCATCCCCGGCTCAAACCGGATGCGCCAGACCTCGCCCGAAACATGTGTCACCTGCGCCCCGGCGTCGCGGTATAGCGCCATCGCCTCGGCGTCGTCGCGCAGCTCGATCCCGATTTCGGCCAGGAGCCGGTCGGCAGTCGCCTCGATCCGCGAAAGCGCTTCGTCGCCCAGCAGGTCATATGTGGGGATGCGCCGGGTGATGAAGGGCGCGCGCAGGTGCAGGTTCTGCCCAGGTTCGGCGCTGCGGGTGCTGCCTGCGCGGCCCTTTCGGGCGCGGCGTGCGGGGCGATCGGTGTCAGTGACGGGACTTTCCGGCAGCATGTCAGGCGCTCCGTGCAGGGACGCGGGAGAGTGACCGGCGCCGGTCATCCCCGCCGCGTGAAACCCTGCGGCAGGCCGGGCGCGCGGGCAATCGCAGAAAGACTCACTCTGCCTTAGTTCAATTTGGCCTGACTGTGCCGAAGCTGCTACAATGGCGCGAAGCGCAGCGTCTTGCCCGAGCCCACCTTGCCCAAACGCCCCTATGACCTGCCCCCCATGAACGCGCTTGTGGCCTTCGAGGCCGCCGCCCGCCATGTCAGCTTCACCGAAGCCGCGCGCGAGTTGAACGTGACCCCCGCCGCGGTCAGCCATCAGGTCAAGGCGCTGGAGGCGGAGTTGCAATGCCGCCTGTTCCGGCGCCATCACCGGGGCGTCACCCTGACCGAAACCGGCGCCTATCTGCTGGTCGCGCTGCAACGCGGGTTCGAGGGCATGGCCGATGCCACCCGCCAGTTGCGCCGCCGCGCCGCGCGGGCCTCGGTCACCATCGGCGTGACCACGGCGGTCAGCGCGCTCTGGCTGACGCCGAAGCTGGCGCAGTTCTGGCAAAGTCACCCCGATGTCTCGGTCGCGCAGATCGTGAGCGACACGGGCGAGACCCCCGCCGAATGCGACCTGAGCATCCGCTACGGTGTGCAGACG
>SKMI01000206.1 GCA_007121115.1 Paracoccaceae bacterium
CGCCGCCGTGGATCGCGGGCAGGACCGGGTTGCCGATCAGCTTGTCGTCAAAGGGCAGGATCGCGGTGATCTCATCGCCCAGCCGCTCGAACCGCACGCCCAGGAAGCGGATGTAGGGCACGCCGCCCACCAACGCGGCCAAGGCGGCATCGCGGCGTTGCTTGATCACCTGCACGGGTTCGGGCGCGGCGCGCGGGCTCATGGCTTCGCCCCCTTCCCCGCCCGCTCGATGACGAAGGCCCCGGCGGCGCTGGCCACCGGCGTGTCGCCCTCGCCGTCGCTGGCGGTGGCGCGCACGAAGGCGACGGTGCGGGTGGCGTGGTAGCATTCGGCCTGCGCGGTGATCCGCGCGCCGGGGCGGGCGGCGCGCATGTAGTCGATGCGCAGATCGATGGTCGCGGTGCCCATGGTGCCTGGAAAGGACAGCACCGCCGCCCCGCAGCAGGTGTCCATCAGCGCCGAGACCGCGCCGCCATGGATCACGCCGGTGGCCGGGTCCCCTACGAAACGCGCGTCCCAGGGCATGGAAAGCTGCGCACGTCCGTCGCCGATGCTGTCCAGCTCGATCCCCAGCGCGCGGGCGAAGGGCAAGGCCTCGATGAAACGCTGCGGCGCGTCGGCGGATGGCGGGGACATGGGGCGCGCTCCGGTTGATGGTGCCTCTGTTCTGCGCCCTGCGCGCGGCGGGTGCAACCCCCGGCCCACCCCGGCTTGCACGCGCCAGCCGTTGCCGCGCCACGCGGCGGGCGCTATGGTTTCGCGGGGAGGGCCCGGTAAATGAATGCAAGCGAGCGGCTGAGCTTCAAGGAGATGTGCGCCCGGTTCGAGGTGACGCCGCGCACCCTGCGCTATTACGAATACATCGAGCTGCTGCGCCCGGAAAAGGATGGCCGCAACCGTTTCTATGGCCCGCGCGAGGTGGCGCGGATGACCCTGATCCTGCGCGGGCGGCGCTTCGGCTTCAGCCTCGAGGAAATCCGCCAGTGGCTCGAGATGTACGAGACCGAAGGCACCGTGCCGCAACTGCGCACCTGGGTCGAGATGGCCGACCGGCAGGTGGCGGAACTGACACGGCAGCATCAGGAACTGGCGGTCACCATCGAAGACCTGCGCGCGCTGCGCGACGAGGCGCAGGCGCTGATCGACAAGGCCGAGGCAAAGCCCGACACCGGGACCGGCTGACCGCCCCCGCCAACCTGCCCTGCCCGACGCTTGCGCCTGGCGGCACCTGCTGTCTCCGCCGCTCGGGTGGGCGCGGCGCGGCCTGCGGGCGCTTTACGGCATGACACCGGAAAACCCCTCCGGGAACGGCGCGCTTGTCAGCCCCATGCCCTGATCCGGTCGCGGTGCTGCGCGTCGGTCAGGTGGTGGCGCGGGTGGATGAACTCCTCGGCCCTTTTGATCCAGCCGCCCTTGCCGCCATCGCGGCGGCGCACGTACTTGCGGCTCGTCGGGCGACGGTCGGCAAGGGCGTAGTAGTAGTTCCGCCGCGCGATCCCGTAGGCATCGACCATGTGCGCCGGGGCTGCCGCATGGGCGGCGTGGGCGGCGCGGATGGTCTGCGGGCCGATCACCCCGTCCACCACCACATCCTGCCCCATGTCATTCAGAAGCCGCTGCAATACCCGCACCGCGTTGGCGCCTGCGTTCACCTGCATGTCGAAGACCGTTTCCCACAGCGGTTCGGGCAGTTCAGCGATGCGCGGGCGGTCGAAATACTGCGCGATGTAGATCTCCACCGCCTGATCGGCGCTCAGAGCGCGCACGTCGTCCTCGGTCACGCGCCCGTCGCCGGTCAGGTCCAGCCCCAGCCGCCGCAGGGTGTGGATGGTGACGCCGTGATTGGTGGCGCCGCCTGGGTCATCGGGATCGTTGACGAAGCCGCCCTCGCGGGTGACGATTGCCGCGGCCATGGCGCGCACGCTCTGCATCAGCTCTCTCCTTGTTCACCGGGGGCGACCATGCCAGCAGCGCCTTGCCGGGTCGCAAAGCGGGCGCACGGCCAGGCGGGCGGCTGCGCAACAACGACCAGGACAGTCGGCGGAAAACCGCTTCACACGCCGGTCCTGCCGCACTAAGCAAGAGGGATACCCACCCCGAACGGCAAGGACGGCACCAACATGCGGATTCTGGTCACCAACGACGACGGCATCAACGCGCCGGGGCTGAAGGTGCTGGAAGACATCGCCGCCGAGATCGCCGGTCCGCAGGGCGAGGTCTGGGTCGTCGCCCCCGCCTTCGAACAATCCGGCGTCGGCCATTGCATCAGCTACACCCACCCCACGATGATCGCCAAGCTGGCACCGCGCCGCTACGCCGCCGAAGGCTCGCCCGCCGATTGCGTTCTGGCGGGGCTATACGATGTGCTGCAGGGCGCGCGGCCCGATCTGGTGCTTTCGGGCGTGAACCGGGGCAACAACGCGGCTGAGAACGTGCTCTATTCCGGCACCATCGGCGGGGCGATGGAAGCCGCGCTTCAGGGCCTGCCCGCCATCGCGCTGTCGCAATACATGGGGCCGCTGTCCGAGGACCTGCCCTCGCTCTTCGATGCCGCCGTGGTCCACGGCACAGCCACCGTGCGCCGCCTGCTGGAGCGCGGCCTCTGGGATCAGGGCGATTACCGGCTGTTCTACAACGTCAACTTCCCGCCCATCGCCGGGGCGGACGTGAAGGGCATGAAGGTCACCACCCAGGGCTACCGCAAGGACACGTTCTTTGGCGTGGAGCCACATATCTCGCCCTCGGGGCGCAAGTTCCTGTGGATCACCGGCGGACCGCAGCACCTGCCCACGGCACCGGGGACGGACGCGGCGGCAAACCTCGAAGGCTATATCTCGGTTACCCCCATGCGCGCCGATCTGACCGCGCATGACGATATGGCCCGCGTGCGCGAGGCGCTGGAATGAGCGAGCCCCCCGAAGGCCAGAAGCCCGAGACGGCGGCGGAGCGCAAGATGCGCTTCATCTACACCATCCGCTCGCGCGGGGTGACCGATCCGAGGGTGCTGAACGCCATGGAGCGGATCGACCGCGGCAAGTTCGTCCGCGGCCTCTTCGCCGGGCGCGCCTATGAGGACATGCCGCTGCCGATCAACTGCGGCCAGACCATCAGCCAGCCTTCGGTGGTCGCGCTGATGACCCAGGCGCTCGAGGTCGGGCCCCGCGACAAGGTGATGGAGCTGGGCACCGGCTCGGGCTATCAGGCGGCGGTGCTTTCGGTGCTGGCGCGGCGCGTCTATACGGTCGAACGCCACCGCCGCCTGCTGCACGAGGCGCAAAACGTCTTTCACGCGCTGAAACTGTCGAACATCACCGGCATCTGGGGGGACGGCTCGCACGGGTTGCCGGAACAGGCGCCGTTTGATCGCATCATCGTGACGGCGGCCGCCGAGGACCCTCCCGGCCCGCTCTTGGCGCAGTTGCGAATAGGCGGTATCATGATTGTCCCGGTGGGACAGTCCGATGCCGTGCAGACCCTGATCCGGGTGCGGCGTCTGGAAACGGGCTTCGATTACGAGGAACTCTGCCCGGTGCGCTTTGTCCCGCTGGTGGAAGGGGTCGGCGACGATTAGGGTCCGTCGATCGGTGTGGTGTATCGCCCCGGCAGCCCCCGGCCAACAGGGGGCACCGGGAATGAAGGGTCAGATAGCGCGTCCGAGGCGGGCGCGGATACTGGGGCAGGCAGCGGAGCGGATCATGGCAGGACAGGCAGCGGGGAGACGGCCATCCGAGGCCCGGGTGAGCAGGCAGTCTTACACCAACAGTGCCGCGCCGGGGGCGACAGCGGATCATACCCGTTCGCGTGGGCTTGCCGTTGCGGGGGCGGCGCTGCTGGCGCTGGGGGCGTGTGCGGATCTCGACCTGGACCTGCGCCGTGCCGACAACGGGTTCACCACCGCCGATGCCGCGCGGCAGGCCACGGTGGCCCGCCCGCGCCCGGATGCGCGCGGGGTCATAACCTATGAGAACCATCAGGTCATCGTGGCGCGCCAGGGCGACAGCGTGGCCGATCTGGCCAATCGCGTCGGTCTCGACCCGCAGGAACTGGCCCGCTTCAATGCCCTGACCCCGGACACCAACCTGCGCGGCGGCGAAGTGCTGGCCCTACCCCGCACCGTCGACACCGCGGGCGCCCCGCGCGACGGCGATATCGAGATCACGACCCTGGCCGAAACCGCCATCAGCCGCGCCGAGGCCGGACAGAGTGCGCCCGCGCGCAGCGGTGACGGCCCGGTGCGTCACCGCGTGGAGCGGGGCGAAACGGCGTTCACCATCGCCCGGCTTTACAATGTGACGCCGCGCGCGCTGGCCGACTGGAACGGGCTGGATGCCGAGATGCGCGTGCGCGAGGGGCAGGTGCTGACCATCCCCACCGCCGCCGCCAGCCAGCCGCAGGCGCAGGCGCGCGACACGCAGGTGGCCGCCGCCGAACCCGGCACCGGCAGCCCGACC
>SKMI01000052.1 GCA_007121115.1 Paracoccaceae bacterium
CACGCGAAACATCCCCGATTTCGAGGTGCTGAACGCCGAGGCGCTGGAAATCATCGAGACCAACGCCGAAACCGTGCTGGCCGAGATCGGCGTGAACTTCGTCGACAACCCGCAGGCGCTGGAGCGCTGGCGCGAAGCGGGCGCCGAGGTGACGGGCGAGCGGGTGCGCATCCCGCGCGGGCTGGCCCGCCAGCTTTGCGGGACGGCGCCGTCGACCTTCACCCAACACGCCCGCAACCCGGCCCGCAATGTCGAGATCGGCGGGCGCAACCTGGTCCTCGCCCCGGTCTATGGCCCGCCCTTCGTGCGCTCTGCCGGGCGGGGTCGGCGCTACGCGACGATGGAGGATTTCCGCAACTTCGTGAAACTGGGCTACATGTCCAAATGGCTGCACCATTCGGGCGGCACCGTCTGCGAGCCCACGGACATCGCCGTGAACAAGCGCCATCTGGACATGTTGCTCGCGCATATGACGCTGTCGGACAAGCCCTTCATGGGCTCGGTCACCGAACCCGAGCGCGCCGCCGATTCGGTGGAAATGGCGAAACTGCTATTCGGCGCGGAGTTCGTCGATGCCAACGCGGTGATGACCTCGCTCATCAACATCAACTCGCCGCTGACCTTCGACGCGACCATGATGGGCGCCCTGGAGGTCTATGCCAAGGCCGGGCAGGCCTGCATCATCTCGCCCTTCATCGTCGGCGGCGCCATGGCGCCCACCACGGTGGCGGGCACGCTGACGCAGGTGCTGGCCGAGGTGCTGGCAGGGGTGGCCTACAGCCAGTTGATACGGCCCGGGGCGCCGGTGATCATGGGGGCGTTCGTCACCTCCATCGACATGAACTCGGGCGCGCCCACCTTCGGCACGCCCGAGGCCGCGCTGATCACCTATGGCGCCGGGCAACTGGCGCGGCGGCTGGGGCTGCCGTACCGGTCGGGGGGCGCGTTCAACGGCTCCAAGCTGCCCGATGCGCAGGCGGCCTATGAGACCGCCAACAGCCTGAACATGGCGCTGCTGGCCGGCGTGAACTTCATGCTGCATTCCTGCGGCTGGCTGGAAGGCGGGCTGGTCGCCAGCTTCGAGAAATTCGTCATGGACGCGGACCAGTTGGGCGCGCTGCACCATCTGGCCCGCGGCGTGGACATGAGCGAGAACGGGCAGGCCATGGACGCGCTGCGCGAGGTGGGGCCGGGCGGGCACTTTCTGGGTTGCGCGCATACGCAGGCGAATTTCAAGGATGCCTTCTGGCGCAGCGACCTGCTGGATTACAAACCCTTCGAGACCTGGGACGAGGAAGGCGGTCGCGACACCCAGGCGCTGGCCGAGGCGCGGGCGGACAAGATGCTCGCGGATTACCAGCAGCCGCAACTCGACCCGGCCATCAACGAGGCGTTGAACGACTATGTGGCCCGGCGCAAGGCCTCGGAGCCTGACGCGTTCGGGTGAGCGGCGCCTTGGCGTGACCTTGCGGAGCGCGCGTGCCGCGCGCGCACCTTCTGGCGCTTCGCGCGGGAGAGGGGGCGCTGCCCCCGTCCGGCAGTGCGTGCCGCGCGCCGGACACCCCCGGGGGCGGCGCATCCGTCGGCGACGGCGCGCTTCAGTTCGCGCGTTGCACCGCGCGCACGAAATCCCCGATCTTGCTGCGTCCGTCGGCGGTGCCGATGGGGTTCGAGTCGGTGCCGTGAACGCTGAGCATCACGCCATGGTTGCCCAGCGGGAAGGCCGCGCGCCAGTGTTCGGCGGCCAGCCGCGCACCGGGGTTGGGGCTGGTGTCGCGCACATGCAGATACAGGACGCCGCGCGATACGCGGCTGTCAAGGATGGTCACCGTGCCAGGGTCATCCGCGCGACTGAGCATCGCGCGGCCCTGCGCGGTGGCGAAGAACGTGGCATAGTCCTGCGTCGAACCGGGGCCATCGGTGTTGGCATAGGTGGCGCTGAGGATCGCGTAGTGCTGTGGTCCGCGCCGGGCATCGGCGAGGATGTCGCAGCCGCCCAGCAGCACGAAGCCCGCGCCGTTGGCGGCTTCGCTGTTTTCGGTATCGACGCAATAGCCGCGCGGCCCGGCAATGCGCAGCCCGCCGGGGTCCTGGAACACGCGGGTCGCATCGCCGCCGCGGCTGAGGTTGGGCACCGCGCGCCCGAGGTCGAAGCATCCCGCCAGCGCGAGCACCGCCAATAGTGCAATGCGCGTGGCGGCGCTGCGCGTGGGGGTGCGCTCAGATGTCCATGTAGACATGGGCTTCGGCTTTGGCGCCCGGATGCGTCACCGCACCAAGCCGGGTGGACCCGACCTGCTGGGCGTATTTCCACAGCGCGCCCGAGGCGTAGATGGTCTTGCGCGGGCCTTCCCAGGCATCCTTGCGCGCGGCCAATTCGTCCTCGGACAGGTCCACGGACAGCTCACCCTTCAGCGCGTCGATGGTGATCACGTCGCCATCGCGCAGCAGGGCGATGGGGCCGCCATGCGCGGCCTCGGGGCCGACATGGCCGACGCAGAACCCGCGCGTCGCCCCCGAGAAACGGCCATCGGTGATCAGTGCCACGTTCTTGCCGCGCCCCTGGCCGCTGATCGCTGCCGTAGTGGCCAGCATCTCGCGCATCCCGGGGCCGCCTGCGGGGCCTTCGTTGCGGATCACGATCACCTCGCCGTCGCGGTATTCGCGGGCCTTGACGGCGGCGAAGGCGTCTTCCTCGCACTCGAAGACCCGGGCGGGGCCGGAGAATACCTGCTCGGCCTCGGACATGCCCGCGACCTTGACGATGGCGCCATCGGGCGCAAGGTTGCCCTTCAGCCCGACCACGCCACCGGTCCTGGTGATCGGGGTGTCCACCGGGTAGATCACGCGGCCATCGGCCTTGCGCTCCACGCGGTCCAGTTCCTCGCCCATGGTGCGGCCGGTGGCGGTCATGCAATCCTCGTGGATCAGCCCCGCGCGGCGCAACTCCTGCATCACCACAGGCACGCCGCCGGCTTCATAAAGGTCCTTGGCGACGTATTTTCCGCCCGGTTTCAGGTCCACGAAATAGGGCGTGTCGCGGAAGATGTCGCAAACGTCGAACAGGTCGAAGTCGATGCCCCCTTCATGCGCGATCGCGGGCAGGTGCAGCCCGGCGTTGGTGGACCCGCCGGTGCAGGCCACCACGCGGGCGGCGTTTTCCAGGCTCTTGCGGGTGACGATGTCGCGGGCGCGGATGTTCCTTTCGATCAGATGCATCACGGCGACGCCCGAGGCTTCGCAATACTGGTCGCGGGACTCGTAGGGCGCGGGGGCACCGGAGGAGTTGGGAAGCGCGAGGCCGATCGCCTCGGACACGCAGGCCATGGTGTTGGCGGTGAACTGCCCGCCGCAGGCGCCAGCGCTGGGGCAGGCGACGCGCTCCAGGATCGCGAGTTCGGCGTCCGAATAGTTGCCCGCCTGATGCTGGCCCACGGCCTCGAACACATCCTGCACGGTCACATCGCGGCCATCGAGGCGCCCTGGCAGGATCGACCCGCCGTAGATGAACACCGACGGCGTGTTCAGCCGCACCATGGCCATCATCATCCCCGGCAGCGACTTGTCGCAACCTGCCAGCCCGACGAGCGCGTCATAGCAATGCCCGCGCATGGTCAACTCCACCGTGTCGGCAATGGCCTCGCGCGAGGCGAGCGACGAGCGCATCCCTTCATGCCCCATGGCGATGCCGTCGGTGACGGTGATGGTGGTGAATTCGCGCGGCGTGCCGCCCGCCATTTTCACCCCGCTCTTGACGACCTTGGCCTGCCGGTCGAGGGCGATGTTGCAGGGCGCGGCCTCGTTCCAGCAGGTGGCGACGCCGACCCAGGGCTGGTGGATCTCTTCCTCGGAGATACCCATGGCGTAGAAATAGCTGCGGTGGGGTGCGCGGGCCGGGCCTTCGGTCACGTGGCGCGAGGGCAGGCGGGACTTGTCGAAACGGCTCTGGCTCATGGGCTCCTCCCGAGATCTGGCCGGTTGCTGGCCGGATTTTGACTTTCGCTCCGGGATAGCGCCGGGCCGGGGCGGGGGCAAGAGCGGTCGGCCTCGGGGCTCAGGGGCGACCCGCGCGCCAGAGCGCCAGCGCCACGCCGCCCAGGACCAGACTCGCGGCCAGCCAGAAGCGTGCATCCGGCACCTCGGCCAGCAGCGCGAAGCCCCCCGCTGCGGCGATCAGCGGCACCGAAAGTTGCGCCACCCCCGCCCCCGAGGCGCTGAGCCGGGGCAGCACCGCATACCAAAGCGCGTAACCGAGGCCCGAGGTGATGACCCCGGAGATAATGGCGAGCGCCACGCCCTGCGGCGTGGCGGCGACCGTGTCCGGCCAGAGGAGCAGCACCGCCAGCGCGAGCGGCGTGGCAAGCACGAAATTTGCCGCCGTGGCGGCCAGCGGGTCGGACGCGCGGCGCCCGGCCAGCGAATAGACCCCCCAGCCGAGGGCGGCGGCCAGCATCAGCCCCGTGGCCGCCGGGGGCAGCGGCGGGACCGGCCCTGCGGGCCAAAGGAGCACCACGAGCCCCCCGAAGGCCAGCACCGCGCCCGCGATCCGGCGCGCACCCGTGGCCTCGCGCGCCAGCAGGGCGCCCGCGAACATGGTCACTTGCACGCCGCCGAACAGGATCAGCGCGCCGACCCCGGCATCGAGCGTGACATAGGCATAGGAGAAACCCAGCATGTAGAGCGCCAGCGCGAGCGTCTGGAGCGCCTGTCCGGATCGGCGCAGCGCAGGCGGCAGCCCGCGCGCGAGGGTGACCAGCAGCCAGAGCGCCAGCGCCCCCGACCCCAGCCGCAGCGCCGCGAACGCGCCGGGGCCGATCAGGTCCTCGGCCAGCGCCGCGCGGTTGAGCACCGAATTGGCGGCGAAGGCGGTCATGGTCAGGGCGGCGAGCAGGAACAGACGCATGGCGCTTCGTGCCTGCCCTGACGCGCGACCGCAAGCCCTGACAGCAGCCGCCTGAGCTCTGCGCTGGCCCTGCCTCCCGAATGGCGCGCAGCGGTCGAACGGGGTCCTCCCGTCCGTCTTCCGTCGGCTGACGCCTCCGTCATCCCGTTGGGCCGGGCGCCGCGCGCTTGCGCGCGGCGCCCGGCCCAACGCCTGCACCGTCGCAGGGAACCTGCGGCGGTGCAGGGGGCGGGAGTGCCCCTTGACCTGCTGGCGTTCCGGTGAATGCAGGGGCGGTTTGACAGATGCGGGATCCCTTGCGCCAGCGGGTTCGGCGCAAAGGGCTTGTGCTGGTCGGTTTGGCGCAGAAGGGAAGCTGTGGTAGCGTTTTCAGTGCGGAGGACGCCATGCCGATCACCCTGCGCGCCGCCAGCCGTGAGGACGCCCGCGATCTGGCGCGGATCATCGACATCGCGGGCGAGGGGTTGCCCGGGCACCTCTGGGCCAGGATGGCCGGACCGGGCGAGACGCCGCTTGACGTGGGCACCGCCCGAGCGGCGCGCGACATGGGCGGGTTCTCGTGGCGCAACGCCCACCTTGCCGAGGTCGACGGCCAGGTGGCGGGTGGGATGATCAGCTACCGGCTGGGCCGGGACCCGGAACCGCTCGACGACCTGCCGCCGCTGTTCCGCCCGCTGCAGGCGCTGGAGAATCGCGCGCCGGGGAGCCATTACATCAACGCCATCGCCACACTGGCGCCGTTTCGCGGGCGTGGCGTGGGGCGGGCGCTGATGGCGCAGGCGGCGGCGTTGGGCGCCGATGCGCCGGAACTCAGCCTGATCGTCTCCAGCGGCAACGCCCCCGCACGGCGGCTCTATGCGCGGCTGGGCTATAGCGAGCGGGCGCGCGAACCCATGGTGGGCAACGGCTGGCGCGCCACGGGCAGCCACTGGGTGCTGATGGTGCGGCCGTTGATTCATTAGTCCGGGCTGACCGCCGAAACACCCGCCGATCCGGGTCCGACCATGCCAGACCTCCGGCAATCGGGCGCCCCTGTCCGGCGATGGCGCCGCCGCCCGTGCCGTGATCGTCCGCGGTTGGCGACGCTGCGCGCCGGATCACGCGCGCGGCGCGCCGTCATGGACCCCGTTAAGTCCCCGTACCGGCGGAAACGCGTCGACGATCATCCGGGCCAGCGCGGCCTGGTGATTGACGCCGGTCTTGGCGTAAATCGCCTTGAGATGGGTGCGGGCCGTGTTCAGGCTGATCCCCAGGGACGCGGCGACGAACCCGGTGCCACGGCCCATGGCCGCCAGCCGCATCACCTCGGCTTCGGTCGCGGACAGCCCGAAAGCGTCGGCCAGGATTGCCGGGACCGGCAGCGTGGTGGGGCCGACCGGATCGGTGATGAACAGTGTTGCGGCAGCCGCCCCGCCCACCGCGGTCACGGCACCCGCCGGGGCCACCACCACCGTATAGGGTGGCGCGCCCGAGGGGCGGCGGACGAAGACGCAGCCCGGCGGTGTGCCGGCGTCCTGACCTGAAAGCGCGGCGATCTCGCGCCGCAGCGCCGCCGAGGTTGCGGCATCGGCAAGGCGCAACCGCCCGAGCCTTCGGGTAAAACCGTCCTCGCAGGCCAGAATGCGCTCGGCCTCGGCGTTGGCATGGCGGATGGACAGGCCATCGGTCACGCTCAGGACACCTAGATTCAAACGGTTCAGGGAGTCCGACAGGATCATGAAGGCCCCAGTAAGCCGTGCAAGCCGTGCCTGAATCCGCGCCGCGTGACCAACGTGAGGCATCAATTCGCGCATCAGCGCCGTCTGTGAAAGATCAAGGGCGCCGCTGACTGCAGAGTTCAGGCAGGCGAGCGGGGCGATCATCTCGTCATCCCGAGACGCTGTGCCAAAGCCGCCCTCGACAAGCTTGGCAGGTCGAAGAAACATTTCGACCGCCGGATCCCCCAGCACGCGCGGGTCGGAAAATGATTGAGCAACATCCGCGGTCTTGCCAACCGGCATTTGCGTGCAGAGGACAGCATAGGCGGAGTGGCCAATCACATCTTCCCGCATGAAATCAGCGATATGGCGCGGATCAATCTCGTGTGCCCAAACCCTGCCCTGTGCCAGTCGGCCAAAAGGCAGCTGGGCATGGAACACCGCGTCGACCCCGACCATCCGGGCGATTTCACAAAGCACATCATCCCACCCGTCGGGCGCGCTGGCGGCCTCGTAGATTGCGGGGATCAGCCGCTCGATACCCGAAATGCAGCCCACCGGCGCCTGGAATCACAATCGCGAAAAATCAACTTTAGCACGAATCAATTCGCCCGCCTCACCAGAACGGGTGAGGCCCGGCACCGCCGATTCGGGCAGGCTTGGACGCATTGGATGTTTGCGCCCCTGGTCCTGCGGAGCGGTTGCCATGGATTTCCAGAACTGGGTTCTGCTTCTTGCCGCGACGGCGGTGAATTCGGTGGTGCCGGGGCCGGGGATGCTGCTGGTGGTCGGCGTATCGGCCGCACGCGGGTTCGGCGCCGGGGTCTGGGTGACGCTTGGCATGGCCATCGGCACGCTGGCGCTGCTGGGCGTCGTCTGGGCGGTGATGGCGGGGACGATGGTGCTGTCCGAGAGCGGGCTGGGCCTTCTGCGCGTGGCCGGGGTTGCGGTGCTGCTGGGGCTTGCGCTGCTGCTGCTGCTGTTCGGCACGCCGGTGGACCGGGTCGCGGCACCGGGACTGGAGGCCGGGCGCTTCGGGCGGCGCTGGCTGGGCGATGTCGGCGGCGGCCTGCTGACGGCGCTGACAAGCCCGGTGCATCTGGTGTTCATGCTGGCCCTGTTGCCGCAGTTCGTTCCGTTTCAGGACGTGTCGCAGGCGGAAATCGCGCTGATCACCGCCGCGCTGGTTGTGATGACGACGACCCCCATGCTGGCCGCAAGCGCGCTGGGGGCAGGGACCGAACGGCTCGGCTTCGGCTGGGCGCGCCATGTCCAGCGTGGCAGCGGTGTCGCCTTGCTGGCCTTTGCCGGCGTTGCCGTGGTGGCCGGGCCATGATGCGGGTCATCGCGACACTGTGCGAACTCGCCGCGCCCGGGAACTGCCTGGAACTGGTGCATGACTTCGTTCCCCGCCAGCCGATTGCCTGCATCTTTGCCGCCGGTCCCGAACTGGAGCGGGTGACGCCCGAGGGCTGGACGGTCACCCGCGCCAGATGCGTGACGGCGCCCGGCGGGGGCGCGTATCAGCGATAGGCTCCGGGCCGCACCGCCCCGCGGCCGCCGGATAACCGATTGCGGAATGTGTCGAGACTTCAGCCTCATTGTTCCGTTGCAAACGGACAACCTGCTGAACCCTCACAGCTAGAGCGTGATCGTGTTCAGCAGCAGGAACAGCCCCGCCGACAGCGTGGCCGCCATGGGCACGGTCACCACCCAGGCGGCGAGGATGGTCAGGAAATGCGCGCGGCGGACGACCTTGCGGCGCTTGCGTTCCTCGGGCACCATCGCCGGGTCGGTACGGTTCTCGTTCAGCACGCGCTCGTGATACCATTCGCGGAAGAAGCCGACACCGAAGATGCCGCCGATGGCGATATGCGTGGAACTGACCGGCAAACCCAGCCAGGAAGCCAGGATCACCACCATCGCCGCCGCCAGCGCCACGCAATAGGCGCGCATGGCGTTCAGCCGCGTGATCTCGCTGCCGACCATGCGGATCAGCTTCGGCCCGAACAGGATCAGCCCCACCGACAGCCCCAGCCCGCCGATGGCCATGACCCAGAGCGGAATCTGCACCGCATCCGCCGCATCGCCCGCCTGGATCGCATGGACGATGGCGGCCAGCGGACCGACCGCATTGGCCACGTCATTGGCACCATGGGCAAAGGACAGGAGCGCGGCGGAAAACACCAGCGGGATGGCAAACAGCCCCTTGAGCGATTTCTTCGAATTGTCCAGCCCCGCGCTCTGGCGCCGGATCACCGGGCGCATGGCCACCGTCAGCACCACCGCCACCGCCACGCCGATCAGCACCGCATTGCCGAAGCTGATGTCGATGATTCGCTCCAGCCCCTTGATCGACAGATAGGTGGCAAAGGTCCCGCCCATCACGCCGATCAGCACCGGCACCCAACGCCGGGCCGCGGCGATCCGGTCGGCGACATAGATCACCTTGATCTTGATGAAGGCCAGGAACAGCGCCGCGATCACGCCGCCCAGCACTGGCGAGATCACCCAGCTTGCCGCGATCCGTCCCATGGTGCCCCAGTTGACCGCCGCAAAGCCCGCGGCGGCGATCCCTGCGCCCATGACGCCGCCGACGATGGAATGCGTGGTGCTCACGGGTGCGCCGATCCAGGTCGCCAGGTTGATCCACAGCGCGCCGGCCAGAAGGGCGGCGAACATGGCCCAGATGAAGATCTGCGGCTCGGCGACCGACTCGGGGGCGATGATCCCGCGCGAAACGGTGCCCACCACCTCGCCCCCGGCCAGTAGCGCGCCCGCGGTTTCGCAGATGGCGGCGACGATCAGCGCGCCGCCCAGCGTCATCGCCTTGGCGCCGACGGCGGGGCCCATGTTGTTGGCGACATCGTTGGCGCCGATGTTGACCGCCATGTAGGCCCCGACGATCGCGGCCGCGACCACCACGAAGCCCAGCGGCTGCTGGCCCATGAACACCGCCGCCGTGATCCCCACCAGGATCATGAAGACCAGCGCCAGTCCCGGTGCGATCAGGGGCCGCGACACATATTGCGTGGCCCGCTCAAACTGTCCGACGCGCCCCAGATCCTTGTGGAGCGTCTTCCATTCCTTCATGTCGCGGTCGGCCACGGGCTACCCTGCGCTGTCATAAATCTGTTACAGTCGCAGTACCGAGTCGTGTGTGCAGGTGCAAGGCGGGCAGGCTGCGTCATCGGGAAAACGCAGGCCCCGTGGCGAAGCATCCCCAGAGCGGAAACGCCCGCGCGCCCATCCGCCGGTCGGTCAAGGGTGTGTCGCGCGCGCGAGGATCATGGCCGGTCGTCGGGCCTCTGTCCGGCGAAAGGGTCAGCAGCCCCGCGCGTTCGCTGCGTGCAAACGGACCCTGCGCCGGGACTCAGAGGCGGCGCAGCAAATCGCGCAGGTCGGGTTCGGTGACCAGGTCCGCGGCTTCGGCGGGCGTGGCCCAGCGGCGTTCGCGCACGTCGGCCTCGGGGAAATCGTCGCTCACGCTGTCGACCAGCAGCACGAACAGATCGGCTCGGCATTCCAGCGTGACGCCGTTCTTGCGGATCTTGCGGTAGCTGAAGCTGCCGATCGGGCTGGTGGCGACGGTGCCGCGCACGCCGCCCTCTTCCCAGGCTTCTTGCGCCGCAGCCTCGGCCAGAGTCAGCCCCTCCACCGGCCAGCCCTTCGGCGGGATCCAGCGCCGCGTGGTCAGGGTGCGGACCAGCAGCATCTCGGGCGTGTCGCCCGGGCCGGGGCGCAGGCAGAGGGCGGCTGCCTGGACCATGGCAGGCCGGAAGAACCCGGTAACCCCGCGTGCGCGCTGAAATGGAAGCGTGGGCAGGCGCAACCGGCTGCCAAGATCGAGCGCGTTTTTCAGATGTGCGTTATCAAGTTTCATGTCCAATCCTGCCCCTTATGCCTGCTTTCGCCGTGGCGATGCCGCCCATTTCTGGCGGTCTGTCAACTTTCTTGCGCCCCACGGCGCTCAGTCTTCTTCGCCCACTGTCCCGCGGAGCGCCTTGACCCGACCGCGGTGGTGTTTCGATGCCACCCGCCTGCGCTGGCTGGCCAGCGTCGGGCGGGTGCGGATGCGCTTGCGCGGCGCGGTCAGCGCCTTGCGCAGCAGTTCCGCCAGTCGCTCGCGGGCGAGCGCGCGGTTGCGGGCCTGGCTGCGGGTTTCCTCGCAGCGGATGACGATGGCGCCATCCTCGGTCCAGCGCCGCCCGGCCAGCCGTTGCAGCCGCGCCTTGACCGGGGGCGGAAGGTGCGGGCTGCGCGCGGCCTCGAAGCGCAGCTCGACCGCGGTCGCCAGCTTGTTCACGTTCTGCCCGCCGGGCCCGGACGCGCGCGTGAAGGTCTCGGTCAGTTCCCAGTCCTGGATCACGATCTGGTCGCTGATCCGCAACATCCTGCCCCGCCTGCGTTGCTGCCCCGCGTGTCGGTCCCGTGCGGTGGCGCCCGGTTCCAGGTCCTTTCCATCCGCCTGCCCAGTTGATCCAGTTGATCAAGGGGAAGGTCATTTCGCCATAATACCGCATCGCGGACCGATAATCCAACACAGGTTGAAATGTCGCGTAAACCTATGCCGGTTTTGTGACAGTTTCGTATCGCGCTGCCGATCAATCGCGCAGGAACGGCGCGTCATCGCCCCAAAGCTCGCGCACCCGCGCATCGCGCCCGCAGCTTTGACGGTAGAGCCTGTAGGCGTTGCGCATCTGGCGCGGGCCGAAACGGGTCATCACCATGTCGCTGCTGTTGGCGTAGTTCTGGTGATAGTCCTCGGCCTCGTAGAACGGCATCTCCGCGCGCAGGGCGGTGGCTATGGGTTCGCCCAGATCGGCGGCGGCGCGGCGAAGCGCTGCTTCGGCGCTGGCGTGCTGGCTGTCATCGAGCGCGAAGATGGCGGTGGTGTAGTGACGGCCGCGGTCGCAGAACTGTCCGCCCGCGTCCAGGGGGTCGATCGATCGCATGAACAGGTGCAGGATCTGGTCATAGCTGATGACCGACGGATCGAAACTGATCATCGCCGCTTCAAGATGCCCGGTGCGCCCGCTGACCACATCGCGGTAGCTGGGGTTCACCTCCTCGCCGCCGGCAAAGCCGACGCGCACGTCGGTGACGCCGTCCACCCGGCGGAAATCGGACTCGACGCACCAGAAGCAGCCCCCCGCGACCAGCGCGCGCTGCGTGTCCTGCGCTTGCGCTGGACCGCCCGAAGCGGTCAGCAGCAGGACGAAGGCCGCCAGAATGGCGGCGAACGCGCCGGGGGCGCGGGTGACCAGACCGGCAATGCGGCGGAGGGTTGGGTGGCGTTCAAGGTCGGACATGCGGAACACTCTTCTCAATGCTGTTGGGTAAAGGATAGGGCGGCAAGGCAGGTCTGACCATGCACGTTTCGGATAGTGCCGCAGCGCCGGTGCCCGCGCCTGCCGCGCGTCACGCCGCGAAGGAACGCAGACGGTATGGCGCCTGCCCGCCGGACTGCCGTCAAGCCAACAGGTTTCGACCCGGACAGGAGCGACGAGGTTATGCGCGCCTCTTGCGGCGCACCTGCCGACGCAATGACCAGACCCACACCCGCCGCCGCCTGTGCCGCTGCCGCGACCGCCCATGTCCCGCGAGCCGCACATGCGCGTCGAAAGGCACCTGCACGGCCCGGGGCACGAGAAGAGGCTCTCCCGCCCATCTTCCGTTCGCTGACGCGCCCGGCCCAACGCCTGAGGGCTTGCAGGGAACCTGCAAGTCCTCAGGGTGCGGGAGCACCGCTGTTTCTGGCGCACCGACATCGAGATTGAGCCAGGCCTGGTTCTGTAGGCTGCCGTCTGGCTCTGCGCCCTCCGCGGCGGCGGATGTCAGGTTGGGAGGCGCCCGCGCGCATCGGCACCGGCACGCGCTCCTCCGGCAAGTCCATGCCGCTCCGGCCCCCTTGCCGCCGGGTTGCACCTTGCGTGGCGCGCCGGTAGCTAGGCGGCGAGGGGCCGCCGCAACCCTTTGCGCGCGACCCGAGGGGACAGGCAAACCGCATGCGAGATCTTTTCCACCGCATGACCCAGGGCGTGCCGGTGCCGGTCTTTGCCGCGACCTTCGCGCTGGGGCTGGCCGGGGGCGCGGTCTTCTGGCTGGCGGGCGTGCCGCTGGGCATGCTGATCGGCGCCCTGGTCACTGTGGCGGCGGCGGCGGTCTTCGGGGTGCGGCTCTTCGGCTCGTTGCCTCGGGTGCCCCTGCGCTGGCGCGATATCTTCGTGCCGGTGATCGGCCTCGCCATCGGCGCCAGCGTTCCGCAGGACGCGCTGGCGCAGGCGGCGGGCTGGTGGGTGACGCTGCTGGCGCTCCTGCTGTTCGTGCCGGTGATGCATTTTGCGGGCTACCAGACCTATCGCCGTCTGGGGCGGCTGGACCCGGTCACGGCCTTCTACGCCGCCATGCCCGGCGGCTTCATCGAGGCGCTGTCCATGGGCGAGAAGGCGGGCGCCGAGCCGCGCATGCTGGTGACGCTGCAGTTCACCCGGATCGTGTTGTGCATCATTGCCGTGCCGCTGGCCTTTGCGCTGGTCACCGGGCAGTCGGTGGGCAGCGGATCGGGCATGACGCTGCCGGGGCAGGAAGAGGGGCTGCGCACGATCGAGGCGCTGGCGCTGGTCGCCATGGGGGCCTTCGGCTGGTGGGCGGCGGTGCGGCTGCGGATGCCGGCGCCGGTACTGATCGGACCGCTGGCACTCAGCGGCGCTGCGCATGGTTTCGGTCTGATCCAGGCGGCACCCCCGGAATGGGCGATCCTGTTCACGCAATGGGTGATCGGTACCTCACTCGGCACGCGCTTTGCCGGGATGGAGCGCGTGCGGCTCTGGCTGGGACTGCGGCTGGCCGCGCTATATGTCACGGCCGCCATGGTGCTGGCGGTGGCGGTGGCGCTGACGCTGGCGGGGCCGGTGGGCGAAAGCATCCCGGCGGTGATCCTGGCCTTTGCTCCGGGCGGGATCTCCGAGATGTCGCTGGTGGCGGTCTCGCTGCAGACGGGCGCGGTCTATGTCACCCTGCATCACCTGCTGCGGATCGTGCTGGCGGTCGTGATGGCGCGCCTCGGGGCGGGGCTGCTCCCGGAGCGCGAGGTCTCTGCGCGAGGGGCGCCGGATGACTGACCTGCGCGTTTGTGCCCGACCGGTCCGCCCTCGTCGTATGCCCGTCCGCGCGGGTTTCGCTGTCCGACAGGCCTGAGCGTCGATGCGCCAGGCGTGCGACAGGCCCGGCGCCGCACCCTTCGGGCGTCGGCAGCCGAAGCGGTGCCGCGCCATGGCTTTTCCGGGCGTCGCGCCGCCCTTGCGGCAGCCCGCGGTCACGGGCATAGAGACGGGAGCGGATGCCCCGGCGCGCGGCGCCTGCCTGATGTGACATGGATCAAGGCAGCCGGTCGCCGCTTCGGGGCATGCTCCGCCAGGTTTGGGAGAGGTTTCGTCATGTATCGCCATATTCTCGTGCCCGTCGCCTATGAGGCCGATCACCCGCCGGGACCGGCGCTGCAGATCGCGCGCAGGCTGGCCGCGGCAGAGGCGCGGGTGACGCTCCTGCACGTGATGGACGAGGCACCCGCCTTCGCCATCGACTATCTGCCCGAGGGCTGGCGCGAAGAGTTGCGCGCGGCGATCGAGGCCGACCTGTCCCGGCGCCTCGCCGAGGCGGGGGTCGAGACCACCGAAGGGGCTGTCGCGGTGATCGAAGGCGGCAGCCCCGGGCGCGATATCCTGCAATGGGCGCGCGACAACGCGGTCGAATGTATTGTCATTTCATCGCACCGGCCGGAGATGCACGGGCTGATCCTCGGCTCGACCGCGACCCGCGTGGTGCGCGATGCCGCCTGCGCCGTGCATGTGCTGCGCCCGCAGGGCCAGTCGACCCCGGGCTGAGGCGCGCTGCGCAGGGCGCACGGATCGTATGAGCGCATAAGGAGGAGAAACCGAGATGGGACTGTATCGCAACATTCTGGTGCCGTTGGCCTATGACCCCGGCCACCCGGCGAAGGCCGAAATCGCCGCCGCCCGGGCGCTCGCCGCGCCGGGGGCGAAGATCACGCTCCTGCATGTGATGGACCCGGTGCCGCATTTCGCCGCCGCGCATCTGCCCGACACCGCCCGCGCCGAGGTGCGCAAGACCGTGGAGCATGACCTCGAGCGCCACGCCGAGGCGCTCCTGGGGGCCGAGGTGCAGGTGATCGAAGGCGAACCGGGCCGCGAGATCGTGGCCCATGCCGAAAGCGCAGGCTGCGACTGCATCGTGATGGCCGCACACCGCAGTTCCCGCGGCGAATACGGCGCCACCACCGCCCGCGTGGTCCGGCGCGCGTCCTGTGCGGTGCACGTGCTGCGCTGAACCGCGTCCTGCCGTGGCCGCAGGCGTACCCGAAGGTTTCGGCGGCTGGGGCTGGCGTGCCAGACACGCGCTGCGGCTGACGCTGTAACGGGGTCCTCCCGCCCGTCTTCGGCGCGCAAGCGCGCCTCATCCCGTTGGGCCGGGCCCGCGCGCAAGGCG
>SKMI01000286.1 GCA_007121115.1 Paracoccaceae bacterium
AAAACGCCCCGCCGAATGGGCGGGGCGCTGGATCAGACCGGAAGACCGATCACTCGGGCAGGATCACCGAGTCGATGACGTGGATCACGCCGTTGCTGGCCTCGATATCTGCCTGGATCACGGTGGCGCCGTCCACGGTCACCGTGTCGCCCACGCCGATGGTCACGGACTGGCCATTCACGGTCTCGGCTTCCATGCCGTCGGACAGATCGCCCGACATGACTGCGCCGGGGACCACGTGGTAGGTCAGGATCGCGGTCAGGGTGTCGATATCCTCGAGCAGCGCCTCGACCGTGCCTTCGGGCAGGGCCGCGAAGGCGTCATCGGTCGGCGCGAAGACCGTGAACGGACCGTCGCTCTTGAGCGTGTCCACGAGGCCTGCGGCCTCGACCGCGGCGACCAGCGTGGTGAAGTTGCCGTCAGCCACGGCGATATCGACAATGTCATTGTCGTGCATGTCGGCGGACGCGGCCATGGGCAGTGCCATCAGAGCGGCGGCAGTCGTGGCAAGAGCGGTTGTGCGAAGCATGTCTTCCTCCGTTTCAAGTTTTGCGCAAGGTGATCCTGCGCGGTGACAACGAGCGGAGATACGGAGGCTTTTCGGCTTCGGATCGGCGCAAAAATGCTGTGAGCGGGTCTGGTCCGACGCCGCAGGCGCACTAAGCTGCGCGCGCTCCAAGATTCAACTGAAATACATGTTATCAATCCGGCGCGTGTTGCTTCGGATTTTCGCGCCCGTGATGGCCTGATGCCACGAAAAAAGGGCCGGGTGACCCCGGCCCTTTCGCGGCACGTGTGCCGAATGGGTGTGTCGCAAGGCGCCCGCGCGGCTCAGCTGCCGCCTTCTTCGGCTTCCTCTTCGGCGTCGGTGGCACCGAACTGCGCCAGGAAAGCGACGATATCCTGCGCCGTGCCTTCATCGCGCACGCGGAAGGACATCTGGCTGCGGGCGCGGCGGTCATCCAGCGTTTCGCGCAGGAACGAGACCGGGTCCAGCAGGTAGGGCACCATGTCCTCTTCGGACCAGACCAGCCCCTCTTCGCCGGCCTCGACCAGCGAGTTGCCGTAGCGGAAGCCATCCACCACGCCCGCCTGTCGGCCGACGATGCCGTAAAGGTTGGGCCCGGTGCGCACCTGCTGGCGTCCGGCCAGCACGTCGCCATCGTCGCTGACGACGTTGTGGCAGTTGGCGCACTGGCTTGCGAACGCGCTTTCGCCGGCGTCCGGGTCGCCAGCCACGGCGGGCAGGGCGAGCAGCGACAGGGCTGCGGCGGATGCGGCGATGTTGAACTTCGCTTTCATGTGTCGGGGTCCTCCCGGTTACTTGTGTTCGGCTTTAGGTATACGCGCGTACACGCGCGATGGATCACTCAGGCGACAGCATGGGCGACGGCGCATTGCTTCCACAGCGCCGCCAATGCCGACACCAGATGATCTATATCGGCGTCCGAATGCAAGGGGCCAGGTGTGATCCGCAATCGTTCGGTACCTTTTGCCACAGTGGGGTAGTTGATGGGCTGCACGTAGATGCCCCAGTCTTCCATCAGGATGTCCGAGATCATGCGGCATTTCACCGGATCGCCGATCATCACCGGGATGATGTGGCTGTCGTTGGCCATATGCGGGATGCCGTGGGCATCGAGCCGCGCGCGCAGTTTCGCCACCCGGTCGCGCTGGGCGGCGCGTTCGAAGGGCGAGTCCTTCAGGTGCCGGATGCTGGCCGTTGCCGCCGCCGCCACCGCTGGGGGCAGGGCGGTGGTAAAGATGAACCCGCTGGCAAAGGAGCGGATGAAATCGCAAAGCGCCTCGGACCCGGTGATGTAGCCGCCCATGACGCCATAGGCCTTGCCCAGTGTGCCCTCGATCAGGTCAATCCGGTCGGCCAGCCCGCGTTCCTCGGACACACCGCCGCCGCGGGGCCCGTACATCCCCACCGCGTGCACCTCGTCCAGGTAGGTCATGGCGCCATGGGCTTCGGCAACCTCGACGATTTCGCGCATGGGGCAGATATCGCCGTCCATGGAATAGACGGATTCGAAGGCCACGATCTTCGGCCGGTCGCCCACGGCTTTCAGCTTGCGGTCCAGATCGCGCCAGTCGTTGTGCTTCCAGATCACCTTGTCGGCGCGGGAATGGCGGATGCCTTCGATCATCGAGGCATGGTTCTTCTCGTCCGACAGCATGACGGCGTTTGGTATCTTCGCGCCCAGCGTGCTGAGCGCGGCCCAGTTCGACACATAGCCGGAGGTGAACAGCAGCGCCGCGTCCTTGCCGTGCAACTCGGCCAGCTCATGCTCCAGCACCCTGTGCAGGTGGTTGTTGCCCGAGATGTTGCGCGTGCCGCCCGCCCCGGTGCCGCAGGCCTGCACCGCGTCCGCCATGGCGTGGACCACATTGGTGTGATGCCCCATGCCAAGGTAGTCGTTCGAACACCAGACCGTGACCTCCTGCACCTCGCCGTTGTGATGGCGGCGGACCTTGGGGAAGGCGCCGCACTGGCGTTCGACCTCGGCGAAGATGCGGTAATTACCTTCGTCCTTGAGCTGGGCGAGCGCAGAGCGGAAATGAGAATCGAAGTCCATTTTGGGATCCCCTCGGTCAGGTCTTGTGCTTGTTGGTTGCCGGCGCCGGGATCATCCAGCGCCAGAGCTTGTCGTCACGGACACGCCACACCATGAACCAGTGCTCCAGCAGCGCCAGCGCGCTGAGCATGGACAGAAGCGTGAAGCCGATGATGGCGCCGTCGTCGGCGGCCTGATGCGCCCGCCACAGGCGCTCCAGAAAACAGCCGACCGCCAGCGCCAGCAGCGTCACCGACAGCGGGAAGAACCCGCTGACCGGGCCCTGGCGGAAGTAGCTGGACAGATGCGCCAGCGGTTTGGGCAGAAAGTCGGTGTTGATGCGCGGCACGCCTAGGAACAGGTTCAGCTTGGCCGAGACGCGCGCCCCGAACAGCAGCGCAAAGGTCCAGAGTGCGAAGGCGTTTTCGGCGCCGAATGACGCCACGGCCAGCGCCAGCAGGATCGCCGCCAGCAGGAGTTCATGCCAGGCCACCGTGCCGAAGGCGGACCAGAAGCGCGCCTCGGGCGCCAGCCCCGGCGCGCAGGGCCGGGTGTTCGGTCCGGTGATGACGCCCGACAAAAAGGCCAGTTCCACCCAGCCCCAGAGCGCCAGTGCCGACAGAAACGCGAACCACACCCCTTGCGGGCTGGGGTCCATCAGCGTGGCATTCACCCCCAGCACCCCGGCGGCGAACAGCGGCAGCGACAGAATCACCGACCACACATGGCTGCCCGGCCCGGCGCGGTCGGCGCTGTGCACCCGCCACAGCAGCACGCCCGTGGCGAACCACCACAGGAACAGGGCCACAAGCGCCGCGATGAGGGGGGTTTCGAACATGCTGGCTCCGTCTTGCGTGGCGCGCGGTGGGCGGGCCCGGGCTGTCCCGGCCCGCCCGTGTCATGGGTCAGTAGGCCGGTTCCAGCCGCACCGAAGCGGGCGGCGTGCTCTTCTTGACCGGCAGGAAGTAAAGACGCGCGAACCCCATCCCGGCGCGGGCCATGCCGCCCCAGCGCTTCAGGGTGCCGCCGACACCGCCCGCGCGGGTGCCGGCTTCGACATCCTTGTAGGCGGCTTCGATCTTCTTGAGCGTCGGCAGCCAGGCGGGGTGGTCGATGTCCAGTTCCACCGGGAACACCTGCCGCGCGATCTCGGACGTCTTGCGGAACACCTCCTGGTCATACCAGTCGATGTCCACGCCCAGCGCCTTGTGGAACTCCGGCCGCGCGTGATCGCGCACATACATCGTTGCGTAGACGGCGGTCAGGAAGAAGCGGATCCAAAGCTTGTTGACGAAGCTTTCGGTCAGCTTGGGGTCGGTGCGCATCAGCAGCGCAAAGGCCTCGCCGTGGCTGAACTCGTCATTACACCATTCGCGGAACCACTTGAAGATCGGGTGGAACCGCTTGTCGGGGTTCGCTTCCAGGTGGCGGTAGATGGTGATGTAGCGGGCGTAGCCGATCTTTTCGCTGAGGTAGGTGGCATAGTAGATGAACTTCGGCCGGAAATAGGTGTATTTCTTGGCCTTGGTCAGGAACCCGAGGTTCACGGCCACGCCCGCCTCGCGCAGCGCGTCGTTGATGAAACCGGCGTGCCGGGCCTCGTCGCGGGCCATGTAGTTGAACAGCTCGCAGATGTCGGGGTTGTTGCCGCGCCGCTTCATCTCCTTGTAGAGCACGCAGCCCGAGAATTCGGCGGTGCAGGAGGACACCAGGAAGTCGATGAACTCGGCCTTGAGCGCGGGGTCCATGTTGTCCCAGTCGACCTGATCCCAGTCGGCGTTCTTCTTGAAATGGCCCTTGTTGGGGTCCGATTTCATCTGCGCGATCAGCGCGTCCCAGTCCTCGCGCACCGGGGTCACGTCGATCCGGTCCAGCTCGTCGAAGTCGGTGGTATAGAAGCGCGGGTTCAGCAGGGTGGATTCCTGCGCCATGGCGTTGGTGTCGAACCGGTCCGCGATCTCGGCGTGCAGCTCGTCATGGGCGCTTTCGGGGGCGCTGTCGGCTTCTGCGGGTTTGGCGGGCTGCATGTTCATGCCGCGGCCTCCTGGTCGAGCGTCATCTCCTCGGAGAAGGAGAATTCGCACAGTTCAATGAATTCGAAATCGCCGGTCATGCGGGTCCACTGGCGTTCCAGCCAGGTGGCGCGCGTGATGGTGGCGATCCGGTCCTCGACGATCACCTCGCCCCAGCCTGCCAGCACCGGCGGGCCCTGGACCTGAACCTCGTCGCCCGGATGGACGACCGAGCCGTCATTGAACCGCACATGAGCGTGCAGGCTTTCGAACCGGTGGCTGACTTCCACAGTGCAGGGCACCTGTTCGACCTTTCTGGTAAAGAGTGACATTTTCATTCCCTTTGGTTTTTGTTTTCGTCGGTGCGTGCCGTCTGGTTACGGCATCTGTTGCAGCAGCCGTTCGAACGCGGCCTGGTTGTCCTGGCCGAACTGGGTCAGTTCGACGCGGTATTCGGTCAGCGGGTCGATGGCGGCCAGCCTCCCGTTTTCGAATTGCACGATCTGCAGCGGCAGGGCCGGGTCGATCCCGTGGCGCCGCCGCATGGTCATCAGACCGTTTTCGATCACGGTAACAAAACCACCGTGCGCCATGTCGGCAAGCATGTTGCCGTTGGCATCGTAGACGGAAACCGCCTGCGCATCATGGCCGACCAGGCTGATGGTCCACTCCTGCACCACCGGCGCGTCGGGCGGAATGGCCACACGTTCGCGGTCGGTCACCACGGCGAAGGTCACCAGCGCCAGCGAGACGAAAGCCAGCGCGAACATGGCGCGCACCAGCGCGATCGGCACCATGTCGTTGCGGTCCTCGCGCTTGAAGGCGGGCTTGAACGGGGTCTGGGTGTTGGGATCGGAGGTCATGGCGGGGTTCCTCACTCGGCGGCGACCAGCCCGCCCGTGGGGGCAGGGGTGCGGGTGGGTGCGCGGCGTTCGATGACGGGTTCGCTGATGCGGGCCTCGGCGGCCTCGGACAGCAGGCGGGCGACCTCTTCGGCCTCGGGGACGCAGCGCAGCGCGGGCTTGGTCACGCGGACATGGCCCGGGCGGCAATGCGGCCAGAGGATGAGGTAGGAGAACTTGGTCTCGCCCAGCGTTTCCAGCGCAATGGTCCCGGTGCCGCCCTTCCGCAGGTCCAGATCGGCGTTGGCGATCTGCCGGAAGGGCAGGTTCAGCGTCACCGTGAGCGCCGCGCCAATGCGCATGGCCACCCGCGCGGTAGTGATGGTGTAGACCGTGGTCCGGGCCGAGACCCAGGCCAGCGCCAGGATCACCGCCACCGCGGCCAGCCACAGCCCGGCATAGGGCACGGCCAGCGCCACCGCTCCGGCGAAGCCCGCTTCCATCGCCCCGACCGAGGCCCGCCAGGCGACGATCACCACGAAGTAGCCGGTGATCCAGTTGATCTTGTAGGCCTCGCGCGCCAGGGCCCATGTGTCGGGCCGGCCCTGCCACAGGACGCGCTCGTGTGCCGGGGGCCGCTCGGGCAGCCCCTCGACGGGTTCAAAGGCAAAATCATCGTGTGACATGGTCCGGTTCCCTTATTGTTTTGTTTGGTCGCGTCCGCGCCGGTCAGGCCGGTTCGGACATGACCTTCTGAAGCGCCTTCCATTCCGACACGCGCTTGTCCGCCGTGTAGAGGTAGCCGCCGGCGACATAGCCCGAGATCTTGTCTTCCTCGAGCTTGGTCACCTGGGTGGCCGAGGCGGTGGCCGGGATGCCCTTGAAGCTTTCCGAATCCAGCGCGTTGACGACCACCCGGTCGGCCTTGATGCGCGCCATGGGCATCGGCACCAGCCGCTTTGCGCCATCGTCCAGCGTGACCTCCAGATAGCGGACCAGTTGTTCGGGTACGTCCACCCACATGTCGCTGACCTTGCCTGGCGACTTGCGGTCATGGCACATCACCGGCAGCCCGCGCGGGTCGCGCCCGGCCGCCAGTCCAAAGCCTTCGGCGGCGGCCATGGGCTGAATCTTGGCGTGGCCGTGGGCATCAAGTTCCGGCTTGTCCTGCCGCATGGCCCAGGACGCGGGACCAACGCCATCGGCCATGGCATCGCCCGTCGGCGCGAAGGGGAAGCCGCCGTTCACCGCCGTGGGTGCCAGCGCCAGTTCGCGCTTTTCGCGCTCATGGTCGGGGGCCTTGAACTCGCCGCCATGATAGAGGTTGAAGGTCTTCGGCTCCGGCATCGGCAGGAGCGAGCCTGCGGGCGTGCCGTCCTCGTTTTCCAGCGGGTAGCCTTCGCGCATGTTCTCGCGCTGGATGTACCAGATCAGCCCAGCGAAGAAGCCCCAGAAGATGTAGAGCGAGACAAGCGCCAGATCGAAATTGCCGAAGAATATCCAGCCATAGGGGGTATCCATTGGTCAGTCCTCCATGAGGTCAGGTTGGAAAATCGGCAAGGCCGATCCGTTGGTTGCGGGGTTGGTCGGGGGTGACGATACGGGTCCGCACCAGCGGGCCCAGAATGGCGAGCGTGACGAACAGCAGGCCGATTTCGATGTGATAGACCACCGAATAGCCGATATCGGGGGTCATGAAGCTTTCGCCGAAGGTCCCGGCATTGGCGAGGCCCTGCACGGTGTCGCGGATGCCGCCGCCCAGCGCCACGGCCAGCCCGGCCGCAGTGGCCTGCGCAGCCCCCCACGCGCCCAGCGCCAGTCCGCCGCCGACGATCCCGCGGCGCGGCATTTCCATCGCCGCGGTGAGGGTGGTCACGGCAAAGAGCCCCATGCCCAGACCGATCAGCGTGGCGCCCACAAAGAACACCACCGCCGAATCGAGCGGCGCGGCAAAGATCACCGCCGAAAAGCCGACGATACCGATCAGGATGCCGCGCGCGGCCAGCCGGTAATGGTCCTGCCCGGCGGCCAGCCAGCGCGCCGCCAGCCAGAAGCCGAAGAGCGCGCCCACCGCCCAGACGGCGGTCAGCGTCGTGGTGGCGCCGACCGACAGGCCCAGGATCTCGCCGCCATAGGGTTCCAGCAGCACGTCCTGCATGTTGAAGGCCAGGCCGCCCACAAACACCACGGCCAGCAGGCGCCCGGCCTGCCCGCCCTTGATGTAGTCATTCCACGCATCGCGGAACGCGGGCTGCGGGGCCTCGCGCTCCTCGCGGGTCATGGGCTTGACCTTTTCCTGGCGCCAGAGCGCGATGAGGTTCAGACCCAGCGTGACCACCGCGCAGCCCTGGATCACCTTGATCAACAGGATTTCGTCAAAATCGCGCAGCAGGAAGCCCACGACCAGCGCCGAAATCGCCATCCCCGCCAGGAAGGTGACATACAGCAGCGCCACCACCCGCGGGCGCGTTTCGTCATCCGCCCGGTCGGCGGCCAGCGCGATGCCCGCGGTCTGGGTCATGTGCAGGCCCAGACCGGTCATCAGGAACGCCAGCGCCGCCAGCACTTCGCCTGCAAACGGCACGTCATAGACATTGTCTCCGGTCAGCACGATCAGCGCGAACGGCATGATCGCCAGCCCCCCGAACTGCCAGAGCGAGCCGAACCACAGATACGGGATCCGCTTCCAGCCGATGGCCGAGCGGTGGTTGTCCGACTTGAAGCCCAGAAGCGCCCGGAACGGCGCCACCAGCACCGGCAACGCGATCATCACGGCCACCAGCGAGGCCGCCAGCGACAGCTCGACGATCATCACCCGGTTCAGCGTGCCCAGCAGAAGCACCGTCGCCATGCCGACCGAGACCTGAAACAGGCTCAGGCGCAGGATCTGGCTCAGCGGCAACCCTTCCGAGGCCGCATCCGCAAAGGGCAGCCAGTTGGTGCCCACGCTCTTGATCAGGCGCTTCGAGACGATCATGCCGCCACCTTCAGGCATTCGGAGATGTAGAAACCCCGCGACACCCGGCCCACGCGGGAAAGTCCCGGCACCTGCATCCGGCGCCAGTCCTGCGGGATCATGACGGGCGAGCGGTCGGCGCGCGGGAACACGCGGCCGATGTGCCACATGCCCATCAGCAAGGGCGTGCGCGGGGCTACGGTGAACACGACCCGGCCCGCGCGCGCCGACAGTTCCGTCAGCGCGGCCTCCAGGTCCGGGCGCGTGTAGTAGATCAGGCTGTCCATGGCGAGCACCGCGTCGAACGTGCCCAGCGCCGGGTCCAGCATGTCGCCCGCCCGGAAATCCACCCGCCCGCGCAAGCCCTCAGGCAGCCGCGCCTCGGCGATCCCCACCAGTTTCGGCGAGATGTCGATGGCCACTACCTCGGCCCCGCGCGCGGCCAGTGCCGCCGCCCCCGCCCCGGTGCCGCAGCCCGCGTCCAGCACCCGCGCGCCGCGCAGATCCTCGGGCAACTGCCCCAGCATCAGCGCGCGCATGGTGTCGCGGCCTTCGCGCACCGTCTGGCGGATGCGGCTGACCGGCGCGTCCGAGGTCAGCCGCTCCCACACCCGCGTGGCGGTGCCATCGAAATAGCCCGCCACCCGCAGGCGCGTCGCGTCATAGCTCGTGCTCGGGGCGAGGTCGCGCATCAGTCAAATCCCAGCAACTCGAAGATGTCGCGGTCCGGCAGCGGCGCCGGGTTCAGCGGTTCGGTGCCGCGCCACAGCACCTCGGCCAGGCGATGGTATTCGTTGCGGCAGGCGATGATGTCCTCGTCCGCGTCCATCTCGAACAGGGTCTTCTTCTTCAGCCGCGAGCGACGGATCGCATCCACATCCGGCATGTGCCCGATCCGGTTGAACCCGACGGTCTTGCAGAAGCGGTCCACCTCGTCCGTCTCGCGCGAGCGATTGGCGATGCAGCCGGCCAGCCGGACCTTGTAATTGGCCGACTTCGCCTGCACGGCGGCGATGATCCGGTTCATCGCATAGATGCTGTCGAAATCATTGGCGGTGACGATCACCGCGCGGTCGGCGTGCTGCAGAGGGGCTGCAAACCCGCCGCAGACCACATCGCCGAGGACATCGAAGATCACCACATCGGTGTCTTCCAGCAGATGGTGCTGCTTCAACAGCTTCACCGTCTGGCCCACCACATAGCCGCCGCAGCCGGTGCCCGCAGGCGGCCCGCCCGCCTCCACGCACATCACGCCGCCCCAGCCTTCGGTGACGAAATCCTCGGCCCGCAACTCCTCGGCGTGGAAATCGACCTCCTTGAGGATGTCGATCACCGTGGGCTGTAACTGACCCGTCAGGGTGAAGGTGCTGTCATGCTTGGGGTCGCAGCCGATCTGCAGCACCCGCTTGCCCTGCGCGGCGAAGGCTGCCGACAGGTTGCTGGACGTGGTCGATTTGCCGATGCCGCCCTTGCCATAGACCGAAAACACCTTGGCGCCCTCGATCTTGGCGGTGGGGTCCTGGTGCACCTGGACCGAACCCTCGCCGTCCTGGCCTTTCAGGACCGGAATTTCGTCTTTGGGGCTCATGCTTTCATTCCCTTCATCTTGCTGAAAATACCCCGGGGGGTCCGGGGGGCTGGCCCCCCGGCCTTTCCACGGAGTGCGCTGGTCGCGGTCCTGCTCATTCGGCGGCAATCCCTTCGACACGGTCTTCGATCTCGTCTGCGGCGTCCTGCAGCGCGGCCAAAGTGGCCGCATCCGGCGCCCAGTAGTTGCGCTCCGAGGCTTCGATCAGCCGTCCGGCCAGCCGTGCCGACGCCTGCGGGTTCATCTCGGCCAGACGGCGGCGCATGGCCTCGTCCAGCACGAAGGTCTCGGACAGGCGCTGATAGACCCAGGGGTCGACATTGCCGGTGGTCGCGGACCAGCCCAGCGTGTTGGTCACCTGCGCCTCGATCTGGCGCACGCCTTCCGCCTTGTGGGTCAGCAGCGCCTCGTAGAACTTGGGGTTGAGCGCGCGCGAGCGGGTCTCCAGCGCGATCTGGTCCTTGAGTGTGCGCACCTTGCCCGCCCCGCGGGTCTGGTCGCCGATATAGACCGGCGTCTCCTGCCCCCGTGCGCGCTTTACCGCGCGGGCGATCCCGCCCAGCGTGTCGAAGTAATGGTCCACCGTGGTCACACCCAGTTCGACCGATTCGAGGTTCTGATAGGCCAGGTCCACGGTCTTCAGCGTCGCCTTCAGAAGTTCCGGCTGCGCCACCGGCTTGCCGGTCACGCCATAGGCGAAGCCCTTGCGGGTCTGATAGGCGTCGGCCAGTTCGTCCTCGTCGCCAAAGGCCGAACTGTCCACCAACTGGTTGACGTTGGAGCCATAGGCGCCTTCGGCATTCGAGAAGACGCGCAGTGCGGCAGTTTCCAGATCGACGCCCAGATCGCGGGCGGTCGCGAGCGCATGGGCGCGGACGAAGTTCTGCGCTTCCGACTCGTCGGCCATGGCCGCCTTGTAGGCGGCCTCGGCCAGCAGGCGGGTCTGCAGCGGCAGCAGGTCGCGGAAGATGCCGGAAAGGGTCATCACCACGTCGATGCGCGGGCGGCCAAGCTCGGAAAGCGGGATCAGGTCCGCACCCGAAAGCCGCCCGTAGGCATCGAATCGCGGGGTCGCGCCGATCAGGGCAAGAGCCTGCGCAATCGGCCCGCCGTCGGATTTGATGTTGTCCGACCCCCAGAGCACCATCGCCACCGAGCGCGGCAGGGTGGCATGCGCCTCCAGCAGCTTGCTGGCCTGCACCGCGCCTTCGCGCAGGGCGAATTGCGTGGGCATGCGGAACGGGTCGAAGGCATGGATGTTGCGCCCGGTGGGCAGGATCTCGGGCGAGCGGATCAGGTCGCCGCCCGGCACGGGGGCGATGAATTCGGCGCTCAGGGCCCGCATCAGCCCGGTCAATTCGCTATCTTCCTGGAGCGCGGCGTCCATGGCGGCGCGCTGCTCCTCGGTGGCGTCCACATTCGCCAGCAGATGTGCGCGGGCGGCGGCATCCAGCTTCCGGCCGACGATGTGCAGACCCTCGGGGATCAGCGCGTCTTCGCATTCCAGCAGCTTCACCCAGAGCGCGCCGGGCGCGCCCTCCAGATCGACCGCCGCCGCCTGTTCGGCGATCAGCGTCTCCAACTCGTCGCGGGCCGGATCCCGGGCTTCCATCCGGCGCCAGCGGGCCAGTGAATCCTTCAACTCCTGAAGGCCCTTGTAAAGCCCGGCCTGTGCCACCGGCGGGGTCAGGTGCGTGACCGTCACAGCCCCCGAACGGCGCTTGGCGAGCGATGCCTCCGAAGGGTTGTTCGCAGCATAGAGGTAGATGTTCGGCATTTCGCCGATCAGCCGGTCGGGCCAGTCGCGCGCGCCCAGTCCCGCCTGCTTGCCGGGCATGAATTCCAGCGCGCCGTGCATCCCGAAATGCAGCACCACATCGGCCTGATACGTGTTGCGCAGCCACAGGTAGAACTGGGTGAAGGCGTGGGTGGGCGCGAACCCATTCTCGAACAGCAGCCGCATCGGGTCGCCTTCGTAGCCAAAGGCGGGCTGCACGCCGACAAACACGTTGCCCAGTTGCGCGCCCAGGATGAACACCCCGCGCCCGTCGGACTGGATGCGCCCCGGCGCGGGGCCCCAGACGCTCTCGATCACTGACAGCGGCGGGCAGTTCTTGACCATCTCGTCGGCGCTGACATGGGCGGCGACGTTGGCCTCCTGCCCGTGCTGGGCGGCGTTGCCCTTGAGTACGGCTTCGCGCAGCGCGTCCGACGATTCGGGCAGGTCGAGCGTATAACCCTCGGCCTTCATGCGGGTCAGCGTGTTGAAAAGGCTCTCGAACACGTCGAGGTAGGCGGCGGTGCCGACCGCGCCCGCGTTGGGCGGGAAGCCGAAGAGGACGATGCCCACCTTCTTTGCCGCGTTCGCCTTGCGGCGCAGGGCGACGGTGCGGGCCAGCTTCTCGGCCAGCGAGGTGATGCGCTCGTGGCAGGGCGCCATGGCGCGGGTGTCGTGCTCCACATGGCAGTTATGCGCGCAGCCGGTGCAGCGCTCGGCCCCGTGGCGGCCACCATAGACGGTGGGCGAGGTGGCGCCGTCGATTTCAGGCAACGCGATCAGCATGGTGGTTTCCACCGGACCAAGGCCGGTGCCCGAGGCCGCCCATTGGCCCAGCGTCTGGAACTCCAGCGGGTGGGCGACCATGTAGGGCACGTTGAGCGCGTTCAGCGTTTCCACCGCCGCCGGGCTGTCGTTATAGGCAGGCCCGCCGACCAGGCTGAAGCCGGTGAGCGACAGCAGCGCGTCGATCTTGCCCTGGTGGTATTCGGCGATCGCGGGGCGACCGTCGAGGCCCCCGGCAAAGGCGGGGACCACGGCGAGGCCCTTGGCCTCGAGCGCACGGATAACACTGTCATAATGCGCGGTGTCCGACGCGAGGATGTAGGAGCGCATCAGCAAGAGCCCGACCGTGCCCGTGGCGCCTTCGGGGCGGGGCAGGGCGGTGGCGTCGGTGGTGATGCGGTCGGCCAAGTCGGGGTGATAGAGCCCGACCTCGGGGTAGTCGATGGGCGCGGCGGCGGTGACCTGGGCCCATTCGGGGCGGTGCGAATAGCGCGCGATCAGGAAGCGCATCATCGCCTCGATATTCTCGTCCGAGCCGCCCAGCCAGTATTGCATGGACAGGAACCAGGCGCGCAGGTCCTGCGCCTTGCCGGGGATGAACCGCAGGATCTTTGGCAGGCGGCGCAGCATGGACATCTGCTTGGCGCCCGAGGCGGGCTTCGACTTGTCGCCGCCGCCGCGCAGCTTCTTCATCAGCTTTGCGACACCGCTGGCCGGTTTCGCCATGTCCAGATCGCCCATTTTCGTCAGCTTGACGATCTGCGGATCGGCGATCACGCCGACGAAGGCGTCGCAACGTTCGCGGGCGGCCTGCAACTCGGGGAGGCAGGCGGTGACGTGTTCCTCGATGAACAGAAGGTTCGCGACCACGATATCGGCGGCGTCGATGTCGGCCTTGGCCGCGGCCAGTGCAGCGGGGTTTTCGGCCCATTCGGCGGCGGCGTGGATGGAAACCTCGAGCCCCGGGAAATCGGCGCGCAGGCGCGGCAGCACGCGTTCGGCGGGGCCGGCGGCATGGGCGTCCAGCGTGACCACGACGAAGCGATAGGGCTTCGCGCCTGTGGGGGCGCCATGAGGAGCGCCGATGTTGGTGCTATCGAGCATAATGCGCCTTGGCCTCGTAGAGCGTGTCGACGGAGATTTCGTGCAGACCCTTTTCGGTGGCGAACCTCTCGGTGTTGCGCCGGGCCTTGCCGCGCACGAAGAAGGGGATCTTCTTCAGCTCCTTCTCGGCGCAGGTGAGCCAGATGACGTTGTCGGGTTGCGCCGGGGCAGTGGCGTCGGCTTGCGGGGGTGCGTCCGAAGGGGGCATCGAACCCCCTTCGGCCGCCGCCGCTTGCGCGGCGGGCGCATCGACCGGACGCAGGTCCGCCTTGGCCCCGTGGTGCGAGGGGCCAGCCTCGTCATGGAACTCGAAATCCTCGCGGAACATGGCCAGCAGGTGTTCCTCCAGCCCCATGACAAGCGGGTGCACCCAGGTGTCAAAGAGCACATTCGCGCCTTCGAACCCCATCTGCGGGGAGTAGCGGGCGGGGAAGTCCTGCACATGCACCGGCGCCGAGATCACGGCGCAGGGGATACCCAGACGCTTGCCGATGTGGCGCTCCATCTGGGTGCCGAGGATCATCTCGGGGGCGGTTTCCTCGATGGCGCGCTCGACCTCGAGGTAGTCGTCGGTGATCAGCGCCGTAAGGCCGAATTCGCGGGCCATCGCGCGCACGGGGCGGGCCTGTTCGCGGTTGTAGCAGCCCATGCCGCAGACATCGAAGCCCATCTCGTCGCGGGCCACGCGGGCGGCGGCCATGACATGGGTGCCGTCGCCGAACAGGAACACGCGCTTGCCGGTGTGATAGGTGCTGTCCACCGAGGCGGCCCACCAAGGCTGGCGCAGGCGGGATTCGTCCACCGGCAGGGTGGAGCCCGAGAGTTCGCGCACTTCGGCGATGAAATCGCGGGTGGCCCCCGCGCCGATGGGAATGGTTTTCGTAAAGGGCTGGCGGTGTTCGCGCTCCAGCCAGCGGGCGGCCGAATCGGCGGTTTCGGGGTAGAGCAGCACGTTGAAATGCGCCGCCCCCATGCGGGCGATATCGGCGGGCGCGGCGCCCATGGGGGCGGCCACGTTCACCTCGATCCCCATTTCGGACAGAAGCCCCGTGATCTCGGCCAGGTCGTCGCGGTGGCGGAACCCCAGCGCGGTGGGGCCGAGGATGTTGCAGGTCACGCGTTCGGTGCGCGCAACCGGGCGGGCCAGCGCGCGGCAGAGTTGCAGGAAGGCTTCGTCGCAGCCGAAGTTCTCCTTGCGCTGGTAGCTGGGCAGCTCCAGAGGGATCACCGGCACCGGCAGGCCCATGGTTTCGGCAAGGCCCCCGGGGTCGTCCTGGATCAGTTCGGCGGTGCAGGACGCGGTGACCAGCAGCGCCTGCGGCTGGAACCGCGCGTAGGCATCGCGCGCCGACTGCATGAAGAGCCCCGCCGTGTCGGCGCCCAGATCGCGCGCCTGAAAGGTGGTGTGGCTGACCGGCGGGCGATGGTCGCGCCGCTCGATCATGGTGAACAGCAGGTCC
>SKMI01000011.1 GCA_007121115.1 Paracoccaceae bacterium
CACCAGGTTGCCGGAGCCCGGACGCGTGCCGACATCGCCAAGCGCTTCGGCCACATAGCCGATCCCCTGGGTGTTTTCCTCGGCACCGGACGGGGTGATCGTGCCCAGCTTCCCCGGGCCGACGCCAAGGTGCATGTCCCCGCCAACCATCTGTCGCAGGGTGTTGCCGATCTCGGTCGCCTGATCATGTCCGACGCTGAGCACCACATTCCGGTTCACGCGTTCCGAGGCATTGCGCTCGATCTTCGTGTTCCAGTCCCGCTGGCCGTGAAGGAACACTTCCTCCTTCCCAGCCTCGTCTTCGAACCGCAGCTCGTTGAACCCCTCGCCCTTGTGGGTGTCGGTCCGGAAGGTGCTGCGTGTCTTGTTGGCGGGCAGGTCATAGGGGACCTGGTTGCGCCCGTTGTAGACGCAGCCGGTCACCAGCGGCTGGTCCGGGTCGCCGTCCAGAAACTCGACCACCACCTCCATGCCCACGCGCGGGATCACCATGCCGCCCCAGCCCGCGCCGCTCCAGTTCTGCGACACCCGGCAGCGCATGGAACAGGCGTTTTCCAGGTCCCAGTGGAACCGCACCAGGATGCGGCCGTATTCGTCGCAATCGATCTCCTCGCCCCTGGCGCCGACCACCACGGCAGTCTGCGGGCCGCGCACATCGGCGCGTGGCGTCTTGCGCTCGGGCAGCATGGGCGCATTGTCGGGCATCAGCACGTAGCGCCCCTGATAGGACAGATCGTCGGTCTGCGCGCTGCCCGAGCCGAAGCTTTCAGAGGTGTAGCTGTGATGCGCGACCAGGCACAGGTACCCCGCTCCATGTCCCGGCACCGGATTGCCCGTCAGCGACACGCGTCCGCCCGCGCCCAGTGCCAGAACATCGCCCTCGGCCTCGAAGCGGCGGTCCTGCCCGCGCTCGGCTTCGGTGCGCAACTGCGCCACAACCCGCCCGCGCACCGGGTCGAGGTAATCCCCCGGCCAGTCGAAGCTTTCGATCTGGCCCTGCTCATGGGCCGCGTCGCCGGTCTGATCGACCTCCATCGCGGCCTTGGGTGTCTTGAAATTGTAGTCGGTCAGCCGGATCGCGCCCGTGGTGATCCGCCGTGCAGGCTGCCAGTCCCAGAAATACTCGTCCTTCAGGCGGACACTCGGGGAGCTGGGGTTGAAATCGCGCGATCCGATCGAGGGATGCACGTCTGCGGCATCCGTCAGCACCATCTCGTGCGCGCCCTGCGTATGCCGGAAATGCCACGAGATCCCGTGTCGCTCCATCAGCCGCGTGGCAAAGGCCATGTCGCTCTCGCGGAACTGCACGGTGTATTCCAGCTCGGGATATTCTGCCTGCGTTTCATCGACAAGCGCCCCGGCACTGGCATAGGGCGCCAGCAATTCCCGCAGGATGACCAGCACGGTGCTGTTGTGAAAGATCCTCTGGTTGCGCCGCAGGCTGGCCAGCCAGAACCACGGTTGCAGCCGCAGCCGAAAGCGATGCCCGTTCTCGCCCACGCCCAGCCAGCGCGACTCGGTCACGATGCCGTCGAAATGGCGTTCCGACTGGCGGTCCTGCAGGGTCACGGTCGCGTTCGTGCCGATCAGCGCGTCGAAATCGATCGCATCGGTAGCGGCCAGACAATCGACCTGCCAGTCGAACAGGTCATTCATCCGCTCGGTGCCGCTGAGCCGCATCAGCACGAGCGTGTCTTCTTCGAGAACCGTGGCAAGCCGACCCATCCGACCGGTCTGGGAAAACGGTTTGTTCATTGCAAACGCCTGGTACTACACAATGGCCCGACCCTAAGCGATTGGCTGACATGCACAAGCATAAAGCGAGTAAGGGTGTGCCGCAGGGGGCGCTGGCGCCACACGCTGCGACAGTCTGCAACATCTTCCCCCTGGTGGTGCCGCGAAGGTGGTGGAAATCCGAAGCTGTCGTCTTCTGCGGGTGAGCCAGAACCACTTGACCGGCGGCTGTCACTGCAGCGGCCTATTGGAACATCACCCAGAAAGCAGTCACCGGCGCGTTTTCGCGACCCGCTTCCGATCCCAGGGTGGGCCAGTGATCCCGGCGGTCAGGATGACGGTCGCTTGCGCCACGGCCACGATCCCGATGATCGCGCCCTGTCGCAAGTTCAGTGTCGGTGCTGGCCGAGGCTTCATCGCCAGACAAACCGTGTGCCTGCAACGGAGGGGATGCTTGGCCCATGTCAACCACCGCGGCAACGGCTACACCGAAACCGGCGCCGCCGAGGCGCTGTCGGGAGGCCACGAACGAAACTGCGGCGGACCTTTCCGGGGTGCTGGGCTGGCAGCGCGCCCATGGCGGCCTGACGCCCGCGACGCGCCATGCCTTCGCGGGCGGCGACGACTTCACGGTCTTTGGTCTGCCGATGGCGCGGGGCATGCTGCTGCCGGATCTGGCTGCCTCGGTGGAGTTGAATCCGTCGACCTCGCTCGGCCTGTCCTATATTTGGAGCTTTGCCTCGGGGGGCACCGATCACGGCATCCGCGCAAGTTTCGCGGTGCGGTTCTGAGCCACGAACTGGCGGGGGCGGGGACGTCGCGGGTGCGCAGCCAGGTCCCGTCCGTCAACAAAATGCCGCGCCAGGCACATGGCGCGGCGGTCGGCGCGGACGGTCTTGGTTGCGCACCGTCTGGAGCGTCGGCTGGTTGATCCCATCGCTCAGATCAGGTCCGGTGTTCCAAGCCCCAGCCGTGTGGCATGCCAGGCGGCCTCGGCGCGTGACGAGATGCCCAGCTTGCGATAGATGTCCTTGATATACCCCGCGATCGTGTTTTCCGACAGTTGCAGGGCGTGCGCGACTTCGGCATTGCGCAGGCCGCGCCCGATCATGCCCAGAACCTCGCGTTCGCGGGTGGTCAGGTGGCTTTCGGCAGTCACGGGGCCGGTGCGCTGGAAGTGCTGCATGATCCGGCGCGCGACCGAAGGCGACAGGGCCGGAATGCCCACAACCACCTGTTTCAACTGAACCACCAGCAGTTCGCCGGGTTGTTCCTTCAGCAGATACCCATGCGCACCGGCCGACAGCGCCCCCACGATGGAGGCATCATCGCCCATGATCGTGGTGACCACGCAGATCGCGTCCGGTTGGGACAGACGCAACTTGCGCAAGACCGCCAGCCCCGACCCGTCCGGAAGCCCCAGGTCGATCAGCGCCAGATCGTGGGTACGCCGCGCAACCTGCGCCAGACCGCTGCCCTGGCTGGTCGCCTCGTGAATGACGCATTCGGCGAAGGCCGCCGCGACGAGTTCGCCCAGCCAGTGACGGGTTTCGCTCTGATCCTCGACAATGAGAATCTGCATCATGCGCTGCCCCTTGCATATTCCGCCATCGGGATCTCGGCCGTGACGGATGTGCCGGCGGCACTGCTGTCGATGCTCAGGCGCCCGTCCACCGCCTCGGCCCGGTCCCGCAGATTGGCAAGTCCGTTCCCGCGCGGCGCCGCTGCCGGATCGAAGCCCCTGCCGTCATCGGCAACGCTGACCATGATCCGGCTGTCCGTGACATGGACCGAAACGGTCACCTGCCTGGGGTTGGCGTGTTTCAGGGCGTTCTGCACCGCCTCGCGGATGATCGAGCGCAGCATATGCGCCGCCTGCAGCGGCAGGGCGACGACGGGAGCGCCCTCGACCGTCCAGGTCATTGCCACCCCGTCGATATGAAGCTGTTCGGCGATCTGTGCGCGCAGATCGGCCAGGATCTGGTCAAAGGACATTTCGGGGTTCGAGGCGTTGTTGATGATGTCGCGCAGGTCGGTCAGGGTTTCACGGATCATGATATCCTTGCGCGCCTGCTCCGGGCTGTGCAGGGCGGCCATCAGTTGCACGCCGATGTTGTCATGAATGTCGCGTGCAATCCGCGTGCGCTCTTCGGACGCCCCCTTTTCATAGGCTTCGCGGCTTTCCAGCGCCTGCGTCAGCATCGCCGCAATCTCGGTCGCCAGTTCCAGATCCCGCGCCGAAAACAGCCGCCGCCCACCGTCGGCGTAGTGCAGTTCCAGCGCGGGGATTGCGCCGATGCGCGGCAGGACCAGCGCCAGACCATCCTCGCGCAGGGCCGGGGCGGGCACGTCAGAGCCGGGCGCGCGCCGCAGGGGATTGAACATTTCGTCCAGCAGGGCGTGCCAGCGGCCTGTCTGATCGCGTTCGGGCGGGGTGAGCGCCACATCCATGATCTTGCGAAAACGCTCGGCGCGGGCGGGCTCCTGGCGCCGCAGCACCATGCGCGCGAGCGTGTCGCGCAGTGGCAACCACGCCAGTGCGACGATCAGCAGCGACAGGGCGAAAGCCGGGGCGCGGTCGTCCACGATGGTGAAGATCAGGAGCGCGTCGATGCCCAGCAGCAGCATGACACCTGCCACGTAGAACAGGATGCGGAAGGCCCATGTCTCAAGCTGGAACAGTTGAAACC